>NZ_JBEZHQ010000035.1:0-91969 GCF_040650675.1 Streptomyces sp. NPDC048637 | reverse complement strand
GGCCCGCCCGGCGCCCGCCCCCCCCGCGCCGGGCCCCCCCCCCCCGGGCCGGTTCCCCGGGCCTTGCTACCTGCGCGGCTGGGAGTCGAGGACCTGCTGGAGCGCCTCGAACTCCTCGACGCACTTGCCCGAGCCGAGCGCGACGGAGTCGAGCGGGTCCTCGGCGATGTGGATGGGCATACCGGTCTCGCGGCGCAGCCGCTCGTCGAGGCCGCGCAGCAGGGCGCCGCCTCCGGTGAGCACGATGCCGCGGTCCATGACGTCACCGGACAGCTCCGGCGGGCACTTGTCGAGGGTCGTCTTGACCGCGTCGACGATGGAGTTGACCGGCTCCTCGATGGCCTTGCGGACCTCGGCGGCCGAGATCACCACGGTCTTCGGCAGGCCGGAGACCAGGTCACGGCCGCGGATCTCGGTGTGCTCGTCCTGTTCGAGGTCGTACGCCGAACCGATGGTGATCTTGATGCTCTCGGCGGTGCGCTCGCCCAGCAGAAGGCTGTACTCCTTCTTGATGTGCTGGATGATCGCGTTGTCGAGTTCGTCGCCGGCCACCCGGATGGACTGGGCGGTGACGATTCCGCCGAGCGAGATGACCGCGACCTCGGTGGTACCGCCGCCGATGTCCACGACCATGTTGCCGGTGGCCTCGTGGACCGGCAGACCGGACCCGATCGCGGCGGCCATCGGCTCCTCGATGATGTGGACCTGGCGCGCGCCGGCCTGGGTCGAGGCCTCGATCACCGCGCGGCGCTCCACTCCGGTGATGCCGGAGGGGACGCACACGACGACCCGCGGGCGGGCCAGATAGCGCCGCTTGTGGATCTTCAGGATGAAGTAGCGGAGCATCCGCTCGGTGATCTCGAAATCGGCGATCACGCCGTCTTTCAGGGGCCGTACGGCGACGATGTTGCCGGGCGTGCGCCCGATCATCTTCTTCGCCTCAGCACCCACCGCGAGGATCCCGCCGGTGTTGGTGTTGATGGCCACGACCGACGGCTCGTTGAGGACGATTCCGCGGCCCCTGACGTACACCAGCGTGTTGGCGGTCCCGAGGTCGACAGCCATGTCACGGCCGATGAACGACATGTTGTTCCCCATGAGGATACGTCTGGCCTTCCCAACTGGAGCGAATGCTTACTGGAGGTCGGCAGGAGGTGATGCGCTGTGAGGCGCGGAAGCCTCCATCGTAGTTCGTAGTGCGCCCACTCGAACACGTCGGGAGGCAGTTCCGCCATTGTCAGCCGTACACGCACCCGCCCCCCTTAATGGTGACGTCGTGTCGCGGTGATGCGTTCCCCCGATCGTGTCGTATACACCAAAGGGCGACCGATGATTTCGTCGGTCGCCCCAGGTCACGGGGGGTGTGCAGCTGATGACGTGTCAGGAAATGCCGGGGAAGAAAATCTTGATCTCACGCTCGGCGGACTCTTCGGAATCCGAGGCATGGATCAGATTCTCCCGGGTGATCGTCCCGAAGTCCCCACGAATGGACCCACTCGGCGCGGCAATCGGGTCAGTCGGACCGGCCAGCATCCGTACGCCCTCGATCACCCGCTCACCCTCGACGACCATCGAGACGACCGGACCGGAGGACATGAAGGTGACCAGGGGCTCGTAGAACGGCTTGCCGACATGCTCCGCGTAGTGCTGCTCCAGGATCTCGCGGTCCAGGCTGCGCAGCTCCAGCGCGCTGATCGTCCAGCCGGCCTTCTTCTCGATACGGCCGATGATCTCGCCGATCAGACCGCGCGTGACGGCGTCAGGCTTGAGGAGGACGAGGGTGCGCTGGCTCACGGAGGGACTCCCTGGATATGAACAACGGTCAGCGGGTGCACTGAGGCTACATGGGGGACAAGGCTCCACGCGGCGCAGCCCCCGGCCTCCGGGACGCCCCGTGGAACAGGCCCTAGGCGGGGTCGCCGGCCGGCTCGCCCGACGCCTCGGACTGCGCCGCCCAACGGGCCTTCGCCTCATCGATCTTGCGGCCGAAGTGGACCGACGCCCACCACAGGGCGGCGAAGACCGCACCCAGGAAGAACATCGTCGGGACCACGAAGCCACTGGCGATCAGGGCGCCCTGCAGCGCCCAGCCGAGCTGGACGCCACCCGGGCGGGTCAGCATCCCGCACAACAGCAGGCTCAGCAGCATCGCGATCCCGCTGACCGTCCAGATCGTGGCCGTGGACAGCTCGGTCATCTGCATCGCGACCAGGCCGGCGAAGCCGATCACAAAGAATTCGCCTATCAGGGTGCCGGCACACAGCGTGCGCATGGTCAGCCCCTCCCCATCAGCAGCCGGGCCTCGCCGACCGTGATCACCGAGCCGGTCACCAGCACACCGGCGCCGGAGTACTCGCCCTCTTCCTCGGCGAGGGTGATCGCCGCCTCCAGGGCGTCGTCGAGCCGCGGCTCCACCTGGACCCGTTCGGCGCCGAAGACCTCGACGGCGATGGCCGCCAGCTCGTCCGGATCCATCGCACGATGGCTGGAATTACGGGTCACCACGACCTCGGCGAAGATCGGCTCGAAGGCCTCCAGGAAGCCCCGTACGTCCTTGTCCCCGCTGGCGCCGACCACACCGACCAGCCGGCTGAAGCCGAACGCCTCGGTGACCGCCTCGGCCGCCGCCCGCGCACCCGCCGGGTTGTGTGCCGCGTCCAGCACGACCGTCGGGCTGCGGCGCACGACCTCCATCCGGCCGGGCGAGGTGACGGCGGCGAAGGCGGAGCGGAGGGTGTCGATGTCCAGCGTGCGGGCGTGCTCCGAGCCGACGCCGAAGAACGCCTCGACCGCGGCGAGGGCGACCGCGGCGTTGTGCGCCTGATGGGCGCCGTACAGCGGAAGGAAGATCTCGGGATACTCGCCGCCCAGCCCGCGCAGCGTCAGCATCTGCCCGCCGACGGCCACCTCACGGGAGAGCACCCCGAACTCCATGCCCTCACGGGCGACCGTGGCATCCACCTCGACCGCGCGCTTGAGCATCACCGACGCCGCGTCCACCGGCTGCTGGGCCAGCACGACCGTGGCGTCCTTCTTGATGATCCCGGACTTCTCACCGGCGATCTGCTCGGGCGTCTCCCCCAGCCGGTCGGTGTGGTCCAGCGCGATCGGGGTGATCACGGCGACATCGGCGTCGATGACGTTCGTCGCGTCCCAGGTGCCGCCCATGCCGACCTCGACGACCGCGACGTCCACGGGGCTGTCTGCGAAGGCGGCGTACGCCATCGCCGTCAGCACCTCGAAGAACGACAGGCGGTACTCCTGCTGGCCGTCGACCATCTCTACATACGGGGCGATGTCCCGGTACGTCTCGATGAACTGCTCGGCGGAGATCGGGGCGGCGTCCAGACTGATCCGCTCGGTGATCGACTGGACGTGCGGGCTCGTGTAGCGGCCGGTGCGCAGGTCGAAGGCGGACAGCAGGGACTCGATCATGCGGGCGGTGCTGGTCTTGCCGTTGGTGCCGGTGATGTGAATGGACGGGTAGGCGCGCTGCGGTTCGCCGAGAATGTCCAGCAGCGCCGCGATGCGCTGCACCGACGGGTCGAGCTTGGTCTCACCCCAGCGGCCCGCCAGCTCCTCCTCGACGGCGCGCAGCGCACGGTCGACCTCGGGATCGGCCGGCCGGGCGGGAATCCCGTCCCCCTGCGGCGGGCCGGCCTGCGCGCGCAGGGTCCGGCTGCCGGCCTCGATCACCGCGAGATCGGGGTCACGGTCGGTCTCCGCCTCGACGAGTTCGTCGAAGGCATCGTTCGGGTCGGGGTCGTCGTTCTGGGGGCGCTCGCTCACGCCGACCAGTCTACGAGGCACGTGTGACAGCGGTGCGCTGCGTCGCCCTCCGCCCGTACCGCGCCGCAGCCGGGGCGGCCGGCCCGGTCCGCGCCCCGGCGTGCGCCCGTACGCCCGGGGGCCGGGATCCGAGGCCGGGGCCGGGGCCAGGGCCAGGGGTCGGGGCCGGGGGCCAGGGGCCGAGGCCGGGGGCCCGAGGGCCAGGGACCGGTGCCTACGGCAGCGCCGCCTTCATCATGGCCCGCGCGATCGGGGCCGCCAGCCCGTTGCCGGAGACCTCGTTGCGGGCGGCGTGCCCGTCCTCGACCATCACGGCCACCGCCACCCGGTGCCCCTTGCCGTCCTCGGCGTACGAAACGAACCAGGCGTAGGGCGTACCGCTGTTGTCGACGCCGTGCTGGGCGGTGCCGGTCTTACCGCCGACGGTCAGTCCGTCGATCTTCGCGGCGGAGCCGGTGCCCTTGTCCACGACCGTCTGCATCGCCGACCCCAGCTGCTGGGCCGTACGCGACGACATGGCCTTGTCATCGCCGTACGTCTTCGGGCTGTTCTCCTGGACGGTGTTGCCGCCGCCGTCGGTCAGCTTGTCGACCAGCTGCGGGGTCTTCAGCTCGCCGCCGTTCGCGACGGCCGAGGAGACCATCGCCATCTGGAGCGGGGTCGCCTGGTCGTCGAACTGGCCGATCCCCGACAGCGCGGTCTGTGCCTCGTCCATGTCCTTGGGGTAGCTGCTCGTGCCGGCCCGCACCGGGGTGTCCACCTTGCCGTCGTTGAAGCCGAACTTCTCGGCCTGCGCCTTGACCTTGTCCTTGCCCAGGTCGACGGCCATCTTCGCGAAGACGGTGTTGCAGGAGTACTGGAGCGCGGTGCGGATGTCCGCGTTCTTGCAGGGCGCGGCGGCGTTCTCGTTGGTGAGCTTGGTGCGGGTGTGCGGGAGGGTGTACGGGTCGGGGCTGGCGGTGGGCTCGTCCACCGACGAGTACAGCCCGTCCTCCAGCGCAGCCGCGGCGACCACCAGCTTGAAGGTGGAGCCGGGCGGCAGCGGCTGCCGCAGCGCCCGGTTGACCTCGGGGTGGTCGGCGTCGCCGGACATCTTCCGCCACGCCTTCTGGTCGGTGCCCTCGGACCCGGCGAACGTCCCCGGGTCGTACGACGGGGTGCTCACCATGCCCAGAGTCCGCCCGGTGGCCGGGTCCATAGCGACGGCGGCGCCCTTCTTGCCGCCCAGCGCCCGGTAGCCGGCCTGCTGCACCTTGGCGTCGATGGTGGTGGCGACGTCGCCGCCCTTGGCCCGCGTACGGGTCAGCGCGTCGGCGGGGCTCTGCAGCCGGCTGTCGGAGCCGTCCAGGAGATCGCCGTTCAGGTTCTCCAGCTGGTTGCTGCCGAAGATCTGCGAGGTGAAGCCGGTGACCGGCGCATACAGCGGGCCGTCCTTGTAGGTCCGCTTGTACTTCAGCGTGGAGGAGGTGGCGGCGGAGCCGGTGACCGGCTCCCCGTCGACGAGGATGTTGCCCAGCGGCGCCGAGTACTTGCCGATCGCCACCCGCGGATTGTGCGGGTCCTCCTTGTACTCGCCGGCCTTCGCGACCTGGAGCCAGGTCGTCCAGCCCATCAGCGCGACGATCAGGGCGAGACAGAAGACCGCGGCCCGTCGCAGGGGTTTGTTCATCGGGCGCGGCTCCTCGGTACGGGACGTACGGTGCTGCCGGAACTACGGCATTCCGGTCCACCGTGCCTCGGCCAGATGAGAGCGCGATGAGAACGCCGGGACGATCGCCCGGCCCCGCTGGCAGAAGGCCCGGACCGCCGCCCCGGCCCCGCCCGCTGGGGACCCGGACGGCCAAGGCGGCCCCCGACGGCGCCTCGCCCGCACACGGACAGCTCCCCGGAACGGCGCAGGCCCCCCGCCCGTGAGGACGAGGGGCCTGCGGTCTCTGCGCTACTACACCGTGGGCAGGGAAGCCAGCTGTGCGGTGATCCGGACGATGTCCGCCTCCGCGGCCTCCAGCCGGCCGCGGATCTTGTCCACGACCTTCTCGGGCGCCTTGGCCAGGAATGCCTCGTTGCCGAGCTTGGCGGTGGCCTGCGCCTTCTCCTTCTCGGCGGCGCCCAGGTCCTTCGTCAGGCGCTTGCGCTCGGCCTCGACGTCGATGGTGCCGGACAGGTCCAGCGCGACCTTGGCACCCGCGACCGGCAGCGACGCGGTGGCGCTGAAGCCCTCACCGGCCGGCTGCAGCCGCAGCAGCGAGCGCATCGCGGCCTCGTGGGGCGCCAGCGCCGTGCCGGTCAGCTCCAGCTGGGCGGGGACCTTCTGGCCCGGCTGCAGCCCCTGGTCGGAGCGGAAGCGGCGGACCTCGGTCACGACCTGCTGGACGGTCTCGATCTCCCGCTCGGCCGCCGCGTCCCGGAAGCCGGAGTCCTTCGGCCACTCGGCGATCACGACCGACTCACCGCCGGTCAGCGTCGTCCACAGGGTCTCGGTGACGAACGGGACGATCGGGTGCAGCAGCCGCAGGGTGACGTCCAGGACCTCGCCCAGCACCCGGCGCGAGGCGTCGGCGGCCGGGCCGCCCGCCATGAAGGTGGTCTTGGACAGCTCGACATACCAGTCGAAGACCTCGTCCCAGGCGAAGTGGAAGAGGGTGTCCGACAGCTTCGCGAACTGGTAGTCGTCGTAGTACGCGTCGACCTCGGCGACGACCGAATTCAGCCGGGACAGGATCCACCGGTCGGTCGCCGACAGCTGCTCGGCGGACGGGAGTTCGCCCTCCACCGTCGCACCGTTCATCAGCGCGAACCGCGTGGCGTTCCAGATCTTGTTGGCGAAGTTGCGGGAGCCCTGGACCCAGTCCTCGCCGATCGGGACGTCGACGCCGGGGTTGGCACCACGGGCCAGCGTGAACCGGACGGCATCCGAACCGTAGGCGTCCATCCAGTCCAGCGGATTGACCGCGTTCCCGAAGGACTTGGACATCTTCTTGCCGAACTGGTCGCGGACCATGCCGTGCAGCGCGATGGTGTGGAACGGCGGGGTGCCGTCCATCGCGTACAGCCCGAACATCATCATCCGGGCGACCCAGAAGAAGAGGATGTCGTAGCCGGTGACCAGGACCGCGTTCGGATAGAACTTCTCGACGCTCGGGGTCTGCTCGGGCCAGCCGAGCGTGGAGAACGGCCACAGCCCGGAGGAGAACCAGGTGTCGAGGACGTCCGTGTCCTGGTGCCAGCCCTCGCCGCTCGGCGGCTCCTCGTCCGGTCCGACACAGACGACCTCGCCGTCCGGCCCGTACCAGACCGGAATCCGGTGGCCCCACCACAACTGCCGCGAGATGCACCAGTCGTGGAGGTTGTCGACCCAGCCGAAGTAGCGGGACTCCATCTCCTTGGGGTGGATCTTGACCTTGCCCTCGCGGACCGCGTCACCCGCGGCCTTCGCCAGCGGGCCGACCTTGACCCACCACTGCATCGACAGCCGCGGCTCGATGGTGGTCTTGCAGCGCGAGCAGTGCCCGACGGAGTGCGTGTACGGGCGCTTCTCGGCGACGATCCGGCCGTCGGCGCGCAGCGCACCGACGATCGCGGAACGGGCCTCGAAACGGTCCAGGCCCTGGAAGGGGCCGTGCGCCGTGATGACACCGCGCTCGTCGAGCACGGCGAGGTTGGGCAGCCCGTGCCGGCGGCCGATCTCGAAGTCGTTCGGGTCGTGGGCCGGGGTGACCTTGACCGCACCCGTGCCGAACTCCGGGTCGACGTGCTCATCGGCGACGACCGGGATCCGGCGGCCGGTCAGCGGCAACTCGATCTCGGTACCGATGAGGTGGGCGTACCGCTCGTCCTCCGGGTGAACGGCGACCGCGGTGTCCCCGAGCATCGTCTCGGCACGCGTGGTGGCGACGACGATCGAGGCATCGCCCTCGCCGTACCGGATGGAGACGAGCTCACCGTCGTCGTCCTGGTACTCCACCTCGATGTCCGAGATGGCGGTCAGACAGCGCGGGCACCAGTTGATGATGCGCTCGGCGCGGTAGATCAGCTCGTCGTCGTGGAGCCGCTTGAAGATCGTCTGGACGGCCTTGGAGAGGCCCTCGTCCATCGTGAACCGCTCACGCGACCAGGCGACACCATCGCCCAGCCGTCGCATCTGGCCCGAGATCTGGCCACCGGACTCGTTCTTCCACTGCCAGACCCGCTCGACGAACGCCTCACGGCCCAGATCGTGCCGGGAGGCGCCCTCCTTGGCGAGCTCCCGCTCGACGACGTTCTGGGTGGCGATACCGGCGTGGTCCATGCCCGGCTGCCAGAGGGTCTCGTAGCCCTGCATGCGCTTACGGCGGGTGAGCGCATCGATGAGGGTGTGCTCGAAGGCGTGCCCCAGGTGCAGGGAGCCGGTGACGTTCGGCGGCGGGATGACGATGGTGTACGGAGGCTTGTCGCTCTTCTCGTCCGCCTCGAAGTAGCCCCGCTCTACCCAGCGCTCGTACAGCGGCCCCTCTACATCGGCCGGCGTGTACTGAGTCGGCAGTTCGGGGGCACTGTGCTTGCTCTGCTGAGAGTTCTCGGTCACGCCGGACAGTGTACGGGCGCGGATGTAGCAGCTTCGAATCGGTTTCGCCCCCGGGGCAACGGTTGTCAGCGGCGTCGTACAGGATGTCGGCAGCGCATAAACATCGCAGAACTTCACACGCAGAACTTCAACTGGATTCAGTTGTCACGAGGGGAACCGCTCCATGAGCTACAACCAGCCGCCTCCCGGCCCGTACGGACAGCAGCCCCCGCAGCCGGGCCCGTACGGCCAGCCGCAGCAGCCGCCGGCCCCCCAGCCCGGTTACGGCTACCCGCAGCAAGGCGGCCAGGTGCCTCCGCAGCAGGGCTACGGCTACCCCCAGCAGGCCGGCCAGGCGCCCCCGCAGCAGGGCTACGGCTACCCCCAGCAGGCCGGCCAGCCCAACTACGGCCAGCAGGCCCCGTACGGCGGCCAGCAGACGCCCTACGGCATGATCCCGCAGGGCTCGGAGGAGAGCGGCGGCAACGGCAAGAAGATCGGCCTGATCATCGGCGCGGTCGCGGTCGTCGCGGCGATCGGCGTGGGCGCGTACTTCGCCTTCGGCTCGGGCGGGGAGGTGAAGCCGTACACGATCTCGTTGCCGGAGAAGCTGCTGAACGCGCAGTTGTCCAAAATGAAGAGCCCCACGGGAGCGGGGGCCGAGGACTTCTCGAATGACAAGGAGGCCAAGGCCCTCGGCATCACCAACAGCAAGGGCGTCCAAGGCAAGTACACGGCCGGCGGCGGGCTGACGGCGAGCGTGACCGGTCTGTACGGAAACATCGCCGACCCCGAGGGCGCTGTGAACCAGATGCTCGCCAAGGCTGATGAGAACCAGAAGAAGACGATGCGCAACGCGAAGATCGAGGACACCACTCCGACGACCGAGTTCTCGCCGAGTGACTTCGACGGCGCGGTGATGAAGTGCCGGACGCAGAAGATCACGGTCTCGCAGGGCGGCGTGACCGTGCCTGTCACCGCCTCCACCTGCATCTGGGGTGACAACAGTGCCATCGGCCTCGTCCAGATGGCGGCCGCCCCCTCCCCCTCCGGGCCCGCCACCGCACACACGCCCAGTGCTGAGGAACTCTCCGAGAAGACCGCCAAGATCCGCAACGAGGTCCGCAAGGAGAAGTAGGCGGCGCGCCTCGTGCGCCGCGGTGCGGGCGGCGGCACAGGCGCTGCGGACAACGTCCATAACGACACAGAACCGCCCGGCAGCACCAGCTGCCGGGCGGCTCTCGTTGCGTACTGCGCGCCCTACGCGCTCTTCTCCTGCGGCTCTCCCGACTCGCCGCGGTTGCGCGGGACCAGGGTCGGGTTCACGTTCGAGTGGACGACGTCCTCGGTGATGACGACGCGGGCGACGTCCTTGCGGGACGGGATCTCGTACATCACCGCCTGGAGGACCTCCTCCATGATGGCGCGCAGGCCGCGGGCGCCGGTGCCGCGGAGGATGGCCTGGTCGGCGATGGCCTCCAGGGCCGGGCGGTCGAAGTCGAGCTCGACGCCGTCGAGTTCGAAGAGGCGCTTGTACTGCTTGACGAGCGCGTTGCGCGGCTCGACCAGGATCTGCAGCAGGGCCTCGCGGTCGAGGTTGTGGACCGAGGTGAGGACGGGGAGGCGGCCGATGAACTCCGGGATCATCCCGAACTTCACCATGTCCTCCGGCATGACGTCCTGGAGCTGGTCCTTGGACTCGATCTCCCGCTTGGAGCGGATCGTGGCGCCGAAGCCGATGCCCTTGGCGCCGGACCGGGCCTCGATGATCTTCTCCAGGCCGGCGAAGGCACCGCCGACGATGAAGAGGACGTTGGTGGTGTCGATCTGGATGAATTCCTGGTGCGGGTGCTTGCGGCCGCCCTGGGGCGGGACGGAAGCGGTGGTGCCTTCCAGGATCTTCAGCAGGGCCTGCTGGACGCCCTCGCCGGAGACATCGCGGGTGATCGACGGGTTTTCGCTCTTCCGGGCGACCTTGTCGATCTCGTCGATGTAGATGATGCCGGTCTCGGCCTTCTTGATGTCGAAGTCCGCGGCCTGGATCAGCTTGAGGAGGATGTTCTCGACGTCCTCACCGACATAGCCGGCCTCCGTCAGCGCCGTCGCGTCGGCGAACGCGAAGGGGACGTTGAGCATCCGGGCGAGGGTCTGCGCGAGCAGCGTCTTGCCGGAGCCGGTGGGGCCGAGCAGCAGGATGTTGGACTTGGCGAGCTCGATGCCCTCTTCGCCGCGGCCGGGGCCGTTCTCGCCCGCCTGCACCCGCTTGTAGTGGTTGTAGACGGCGACCGACAGCGCCTTCTTGGCCGGGTCCTGGCCGACGACATAGCCGTTCAGGAACTCGTAGATCTCCCGTGGTTTGGGGAGCTCCTCCCACCGCACCTCGGAGGTCTCGGCGAGCTCCTCCTCGATGATTTCGTTGCAGAGGTCGATGCACTCGTCGCAGATGTACACACCAGGTCCCGCGATGAGCTTCTTCACCTGCTTCTGACTCTTTCCGCAGAATGAGCACTTGAGCAGGTCGCCGCCGTCACCGATGCGTGCCACGAGGTGCTTCCCCTTCGCCTGGGATCCGTATTGCTCCACGGACCCGGGTGCTTGCCTATCGACGGTACCTTGCCGGGCCCCCCGTACGGGCCCCCCTTGGACGGACTCGGTTCACTCGGTCCCGGCCCGGTCCAAGGGGGCAACGCTCCGGCTCATTTTGCGAAGACCGCTAGCCGATCGAGACCGACGACTTCCGCGTCGAGACGATCTGGTCGACCAGACCGTACGCCAGGGACTCCTCGGCGGTCAGAATCTTGTCACGCTCGATATCGTCCCGGATCTTCTCGATCGGGGTGGTGGAGTGCTTGGCCAGCAGCTCCTCCAGCTGCGAACGCATCCGCAGGATCTCGTTGGCGGCGATCTCCAGGTCGGAGACCTGACCGCGGCCGGTCTCGCTGTACGGCTGGTGGATCAGGACCCGGGCGTTCGGCAGCGCCATCCGCTTGCCGGGGGTGCCGGCGGCGAGCAGCACGGCCGCGGCGGAGGCCGCCTGGCCCATGCAGACCGTCTGGATGTCCGGCTTCACGAACTGCATCGTGTCGTAGATGGCGGTGAGCGCCGTGAAGGAACCGCCCGGGGAGTTGATGTAGATCGAGATGTCCCGGTCCGGGTCCATCGACTCCAGGCACAGCAGCTGCGCCATGACGTCGTTGGCCGAGGCGTCGTCGATCTGCACGCCGAGGAAGATCACGCGCTCCTCGAACAGCTTCGCGTACGGGTCGTACTCGCGCACACCCTGCGACGTGCGCTCGACGAAGCGCGGGACGATGTAGCGGGACTCGGCGCGCGGGCCGGAAAACTCGGACTCGGCGCCCTGGGAGAGGCCGCTGCCGGGGAAGTTGTTCATCGTGGTGTTCACCGTCCTGGTGGCGATCAAGTGGGTGGGGGCTGAAGGGCGAGTGGTACGGGCTCAGGCGCCCGTGCCGCCCCCGCCCGGAACGCCGGCGGCGGAGGTCATGACATCGTCGATCAGGCCGTACTCCTTGGCCTCATCGGCGGAGAACCAGCGGTCGCGGTCGGAGTCCTGGGTGATCCGCTCGACGGTCTGACCGGTGTGGAAGGCGGTCAGCTCCGCCATCCGCTTCTTGGTGTGCAGCAGCCGCTCGGCGTGGATCTTGATGTCCGACGCGGAGCCGGCCAGGCCCGCGGAGGGCTGGTGGATGAGGATCTCGGCATTCGGCAGCGCGAAGCGCTTGCCCGGGGTGCCGGCGCTCAGCAGGAACTGTCCCATGGAGGCGGCGAGGCCCATCGCGATCGTCACCACGTCGTTCTTGATGTACTGCATGGTGTCGTAGATCGCCAAGCCGGCCGAGATCGAGCCGCCCGGGGAGTTGATGTAGAGGAAAATGTCCTTGTCCGGGTCCGCGGCGAGGAGAAGCAGCTGCGCGGTGATCTTGTTGGCGATGTCGTCGTCGACCGGCTGGCCGAGGAAGATGATCCGCTCGCCGAGCAGCCGGTTGTAGACCTGGTCGCCGAGGCCACCGAAGGTCGGCTCAGCGGCGGCGGAAGGCATCGGGATCGTCACGTGTCCACCTGCTCGTTGTCGGACGGCTCCAGGCCGTCTCAGCGTCGTCTTCTGGGGCGCGGGGATCGGCGCCGTGTGTCGCCCCGGCGCGGTTTCAGGGACTCCCCTGCCCTCGTATCTACGGACCCTAACGCGCAGGTCGGACAACGCCATCCCGCATCGATAACTGTTCGCTGTGAGCGCAGGCTCACCGGCCCGGTACGAGTACGGGCCCGAACACGCGGACGTGCGTGTTCGGGCCCGTAATCAGCGATCTTCGTGAAGCCGCGAGGCGACCGGGGCTCAGGCCTCGGGCTTCTCGTCGGCGCCCTCGACCTCGGTGCCCTCGGCCTCGGCGACGACGGTCTCGGCGGTCTCGTCCTCGTCGTCGAGGTCGATGACCTCACCGTTGCTGTCCTTGACCGTGGCGGCCTCGACGACGACCGCGAGGGCCTTGCCGCGGGCGACCTCACCGACGAGCATCGGCACCTGGCCGCCCTCGACGACGGCCTGGGCGAACTGGTCGGGGGACATGCCGGAGGACTGCGCGCGGCGCATGAGGTGCTCGGTGAGCTCCTCCTGGCTGACGTTCAGCTTCTCCTTGTTGACCAGCTCATCGAGGATGAACTGGGTCTTGATGCCCTTCTCGGCCTGCTCCTTGGTCTCGGCATCGAACTCTTCCTCGGTCTTGCCCTGGATCTCCAGGTACTTCGCGAGGTCGAGGCCCATCTGGCCGAGCTGGTGGTTCACCAGGTTGTGCTTGCGGGTCTCGATCTCGTCCGCGAGCAGCTTCTCCGGGATCGGCACCTCGACGAGCTTGAGCAGCTCGTCCAGGACCTTCTCCTGCGCCTGGGTGGCCTGGTCGTACTTCTTCATCTGCTCGAGGCGCTTACGGCTGTCCGCGCGCAGCTCCTCGAAGGTGTCGAACTCGCTCGCCAGCTGGGCGAAGTCGTCGTCCAGCTCGGGCAGTTCACGGGACTTGACCTCGGTGACCTCGACCTTGACCTCGGCCTCCTTGCCCTCGGCGGAGCCGCCCTTGAGCTCGGAGGTGAAGGTGGCGGTGGCGCCGGCCTCGACGCCGGTGACGGCCTCGTCGATGCCGTCGAGGAGCTCACCGGAGCCGACGGTGTAGGTGACGCCCTCGGCGACGCCGTCCTCCAGGACCTCGCCGTCCACCTTGGCCTCGAGGTTCAGCGTCAGGACGTCGCCGTCCTGGGCGGCGCGCTCGACCGGGGAGGTCGTGGCGAAACGCTCACGCAGCTGCTCGACGGACTTGTCGATGTCCTCGTCCGACACCTCCACGGCGTCGACCTCGACCTCGATGCCGGAGTAGTCCGGGATCTCGAGGGCGGGACGGATGTCGACCTCAGCGGTGAAGGCCAGCAGCTCGCCGTCCTTCAGCTCGGTGATGTCGACCTCGGGCTGGCCGAGGACGTTGAGCTCACCCTCGTTGACCGCCTCGGTGTAGAACTTCGGGAGCGCGTCGTTGACGGCCTCCTCCAGCACGGCACCGCGGCCGAACCGCTGGTCGATGACGCGCGCCGGGATCTTGCCCTGGCGGAAGCCCTTCACCGTGACCTGCTGGTTGATCTTCTTGTACGCCGCGTCGAGGCTGGGCTTGAGCTCCTCGAAGGGCACCTCGACAGTGAGCCGAACCCGAGTCGGGTTCAGGGTCTCCACGGCGCTCTTCACGGTTCGGTCTCCTTGGGGCTGACTTCTGGGGTTCTGCTTGAGATCTTCCCGTATCCGGACTGTTCCGGTACCGGCGGATCACGCCCGGTACACAGACACACGGGCACGCAGCTTGCATAGTAACCGCAAGGAGGATGACGCCCACAACGCGATCTTGAACAGCGGCCGATCTTGAGCCGCCGCCACGGTGGGCCGGGGGTTGTGCCCGACTGCTGTCATCGGGCTGACCTGCTACTGGTCGGGGTGGCCGGATTCGAACCGACGACCTTCCGCTCCCAAAGCGGACGCGCTACCAAGCTGCGCCACACCCCGTCGGTGCGACACGTAGGGTACATGGCTGTCGGCGCCACGGCTGCCAGTTATCGGGGCGCCCGGTGGCGGGACATGGGGGCGCACGCGGCGAGGCGCACCGTCCTCGGGAAGGGATGTGCGGCGCACCGCCCGGACCCGCTAGGATGCACTGCGTGCCGAGGTCCGTGCGACCTGTGGCGCTTGCGGGCGTAGCTCAATGGTAGAGCCCCAGTCTTCCAAACTGGCTACGCGGGTTCGATTCCCGTCGCCCGCTCGTATGAGGAAGCCCCAGGCCGGCGGCCTGGGGTTTTCCGTTTTCCGGCATCGGGTTGCCGGGGGTCCTGCACGCCTCTTCGCTCCGCGGTCGCGGATCAATAAGGTGGCCCGCATGGAGATCTGGCTCAATCCCGCGTGTTCCAAGTGCCGTTCCGCCGTGGAGATCCTCGACGAGGAGGGTGCCCGGTACACCGTGCGCAAGTACCTCGAGGACCCGCCGAGCGCCGATGACCTGCGGGACGTGCTGACACGGCTGGGCCTGGAGCCCTGGGACATCACCCGGACCCAGGAGACCGAGGCCAAGGAGCTGGGGCTCGGGGGCTGGGAGCGCACCGACGCCGCACGTGAGCGGTGGATCGCGGCGCTGGCGGCGCACCCCCGGCTGATCCAGCGGCCGATCATCACCGCGGACGACGGTTCGGCGCTGGTGGGACGCAGCGAGGACGCCGTACGCGAGGCAGTGGCGCGGGCCGGGGGCGGGACCTCGTAGGACGGGACCTGGTGCGGCACCTGGCGGAGGGCCGTCAAACCACCTAGAAGGTGATGTTGTTGATGGTGTCCGCCAGGGAGTTGAGGAATTTATTGATGGACGGCGCCACGCCCGTGGAGGCGAGGAAGAAGCCGAACAGTATGGCGACGAGCGCCGGACCTCCCTTGATCGACTTCCCTCTGATCAGCACGATCAGGATGATCCCCAACAGCAGCACAACTGACAGCGAAAGAGCCACAACTGATCACACCCTCGGTCGGAACGCCTCACCGGCCCGGGGGCATGCCGCGCACACCCCCCTGCACCCATCGTGCCACCAACTCCATGCCCACTGCAGGCCAGTGACGAATCATCGGCCAACGCTTATTCCGGCCGCCCACGGTCGAGGGGCCACGGCGGGGTGACGTACGGGGGGCGAGCGGGTGACGGCGCGGCGACCGCGCGGGGCCGGGGAAGAGGCCCGGGCCGGGAGCGGGAAAAATTCCCCGCCTGACGGCGCGTGGGTAATTCGCGGCGATCATTCGCTCGCGCCATTCTGATCATTATCCGGCCCCGGTGAATTTCCATTCCGTGTCATCCGTCACGGCCTTACGGGGCACTCCAAAGGCTTATTAGCATTCGGACATAAGACTAAGGAATGGGACATTCCCCCAGAGTCGTTTGCGGGGGATACAGCCCGATTTGAGGGGATGATAGGGCATGAATCGGACAGCGTTGAGGTGGTCCCGCCCCGACGATTGCGGAATTTATCCGGGCACTCTCCCCGAGCGGCACCCGAAGAAATAACGAAGAGGCCGCACACGGTTTTACGCGCCTGCCGACCGCCGCTATCGTGCCTCAAATGTTTCCCGCTGCCTCGACACCCCGACGCGCGCTGCCCCCTGCCCAGAAGGCGGCGGGTACGGACCGGACCGGGCCCTCGGCTCAGCCGTCCGGCGTGCCGGAGGGCGCGGCGGCGCCCGCACCGAAGACCGATGGCCGTAACCCGTTCTTCGACAACGCGAAGTACCTGGCCATCGTGCTGGTGGCGATGGGGCACGTATGGGAGCCGCTGACCGACGGCAGCCGGGCGGCCGAGGCGTTCTACATGACCGTCTACACCTTCCATATGCCGGCCTTCATCATCATTTCCGGCTACTTCTCGCGCAGCTTCGACATGCGCAAGGACCGGCTGCAGCGGCTGGTCACCGGGGTCGCGGTCCCCTACGTCCTCTTCGAGACCGCCTACGCCTTCTTCAAGCGCTGGGCGGACGACGATCCCGGGCACCCGATCAGCCTGCTCAACCCGTGGTTCCTGACATGGTTCCTGGTGGCCCTGTTCATCTGGCGGCTGACGACCCCGCTGTGGCAGGTCGTGCGCTGGCCCATTCCGCTCGCGGTGGCCATCGCCGTACTCGCCTCCGTGTCACCGGACATCGGCGACGACCTGGACCTCCAGCGGGTGCTGCAGTTCCTGCCGTTCTTCGTCCTGGGGCTGATGCTGCGGCCGGAGCACTTCAAGCTGGTGCAGCGGCGGGCGGTGCGGATCGCATCGCTGCCGATCTTCGCCGCGGCGCTGGTGATGGCCTACTGGGCGGCGCCCCGGATGTCCTCGGCGTGGTTCTACCACCGGGACAGCGCCCAGGAATTGGGCACCACCTGGTGGATCGGCGCGGTGATGACCCCGGCGCTCTTCGGCTGCTCGATCGTGCTGGTGGCCTGCTTCTTCGCCTGGGTGCCGACACGGCAGACGTGGTTCACGGTGCTGGGCGCGGGGACGCTCTACGGCTATCTGCTGCACGGCTTCCTGGCCAAGGGCTCGCGGTTCTGGGGCTGGTTCGACGACTACGCCTGGCTGCACACACCGCTCGGTGAGATCGCGGTCACGCTGATCGCGGGCGGCATCGTGACGGCGCTGTGCACCCCACCGGTCCGCAGGGTGTTCCGCTTCGCCATGGAGCCGACGATGGCCTGGGCGTTCCGGAAGGACCCGGCCGATACGGCGCGGGCGCGCGTCAGCGCCTGAGCGCCCGTGCTGTGGGGCCGGACGGACGGTGGGGTCGGTTCCACGCCATGCCGGGCCCGGCGCCCCGGGCCCGCAGCGGCCCGGCAACGGCCGCGGAAAAGGCCGAAGAACGTCCCTCGGAGAGGGCATCCGACGGGACGCGCCCGCCTCCGGCGCCGCCGTCCGTCCCCGTCACGCGTCCCGGCAGATCAGCAGCAGCGCCCGGTCGTCGTTGACGTCCTTGGCGACGGCCTCGATCAGATGCCAGGCGGCACCGGCGAAGCCGGCGGCGACATAGCGGTCGGCCTCACCGGTCAGCCGGTCGATGCCCTCGGCGATATCGCGGTCGGCGGCCTCGACCAGGCCGTCGGTGAACAGCATCAGGACGTCGCCCGTCCGCAGCGTGCCCTTGACCGGGTCGAACTGGGCGCCGTCGTAGACCCCGAGCAGCGGCCCGTCCCCCGACTTCTCCTCCCAGCGGCCGGTGCCGGCGCTGAGCTGCAACGCCGGCAGATGTCCCGCGGAGAAGAGTTCGTAGTCGCCGGATTCCAGGTCGAGGACGAGGTGGATGGAGGTCGCGACCCCTTCGTCCCAGTCCTGGCGCAGCAGATAGCCGTTGGCGGCGGGCAGGAAGCCGTGCGGCGGCAGTGAGCCGAGCAGACCGCCAAAGGCGCCGGAGAGCAGCAGTGCGCGGGAGGCCGCGTCCATGCCCTTGCCGGAGACATCGGTCAGCACCACTTCGAGGATGGTGCCGCCGTGGGTGCGGGAGGCCACCACGAAGTCGCCGGAGAAGGACTGTCCGCCGGCCGGGCGCAGCGCCATCTCGTGGTGCCAGCCCTGGGGCAGCTTGGGGAGCTTGCTCTGGACACGGATGCGTTCGCGCAGGTCGAAGAGCATGGTTCCGCCGCGCCGCCAGGGCACCCCGACCCGGCTGCGGAACTGCGCGATCAGCAGCCCGAAGAGCCCGACCGCGGCGACGACCAGGACCGTGCCCGGGGTGATCCGTTCCGGCCCTTCGTCGTACGGGCCGAACAGTGCGGACTCGACCACCAGCGCGGTCGCGGAAGCGCCGTACAGGACGAGGAGGTTGGCCGGCCGCAACAGCAGTCCGCCGGCGATGACCGGGAGGACCAGCGCCGTCGGGGCGATCCATTCCGGCCACCAGAGTGTGCCTGCGGCGATGGCGGGTATGGCGATGAGCAGGGCGGCCAGCGCGAACCGGTCGGAGCCCTCGCCGCGGAAGTAGTCCACACCGGCCTTGCGCACGCCGATGCGGGCCCGGTGCAGACCTTTGTGCATCCGGGCCGTCAGGGTTTCCGTTCCCTGGCCGCTTGTCATCGCTCTGGGACCTTATCCACCCGTTCGGCGGTGCGTCGATTCGCCGCACGTCAGCCCGGAAAATTCCCGGGAAACCCCGTTCGAAATGCGGTCGCGCCGCCGTGGAGCGGGCTGCTAGGGATGAGGTATGGAGACGGAATTACGGATGCTGCGGGACGTCGAATGGGACACCTGGTCGGAAACACTGGACCGGGCGTTCGGCGAACCGCCCCCGAGCCCTGAGATGCGGGCACTCCGGCGTGAGGTCACCGAGACCGACCGCTCCTTCGGCTTCTGGGACGGCGCGGACTGTGTCGCCACGGCGGGGGCACTCTCCTTCGGGCTCACCGTGCCGGGCAGCGCCGAGGTGCCGGCGGCCGGGGTCACGATGGTCAGTGTGCAGCCGACGCACCGCCGCCGCGGGCTGCTGCGGACGATGATGCGGCACCAGTTGGCGGACGTCCGGGAGCGCGGGGAGCCGCTGGCGGTGCTGACCGCCTCGGAGCCGGCGATCTACGGCCGGTTCGGCTACGGTCCGGCGGCTCTGGACATGCAGCTGACCGTGGACACCGTGCGGCTGGCCGCCCCCGAACTGCCCGGTGTGGACGAGGTACGGCTGCGGCTGGCGGACCCGGTGGCCGCGCTGGCCGACTGCGAGCGGGTCTACGCCCGGCTGGTGCCGACCCGGCCCGGGATGCTGGCACGGCGGCCCGGCTGGGCGCGGATCGCGGTGCTGGACTCTCCGGGCGAGCGGGACGGGGCCGGGGTGCTGCAGTGTGTGCTGGCCGAGGTGGACGGCGAGGTGCGGGGCTACGCGCGCTATGCGGTCAAGCCGGTCTGGGACCACGCCGGACCGTCGGGTGTGGTGCTGGTGCGGCACATCGAGGCGCTGGACCCGGTGGTGTACGCGGCGCTGTGGCGCTTTCTGTTCGGGATCGATCTGACGTCGTCGGTGTCGGTGCGCACCCGGCCGGTGGACGATGCGCTGCCGCACCTCGTCGGGGACATGCGGCGGTGCGGTATGGGGCTGCGGGAGTCGCTGTTCGTCCGGCCGGTGGAGGTGGGCGCGGCGCTGGCGGCGCGGACGTACCGGACGCCGGTGGATGTGGTGCTGGAGGTCACCGACCCGTTCTGCCCGTGGAACGAGGGGCGTTGGTGGCTGACCGGCGACGCGACGGGGGCGTCCTGTGCGCGGACCACGGACCCGGCCGGGCTGGCGCTGTCCGTGCGGGAGTTGGGGTCGGCGTATCTGGGCGGCTTCAGCCTGACGGAACTGGCGGCGGCGGGACGGGTCCGGGAGCTGCGGCCCGGTGCGCTGGCGGCGGCCTCGGTGGCGTTCGGGTCGGATGTGGCGCCCTGGCTGCCGCACGGGTTCTGAGGAACTCCCGCCCTCCGTGGGACGGGAGTTCCGCGGCGGCCCGGGGCGGGAACCGGGGCGGTCAGCCGCCGCCCGTGGCCGGCTGGCAGCCCGGGCACCAGAAGAGATTGCGGGCGGCGAGACCGGCGGTGCGGATCTCGCCGCCGCAGATGTGGCAGCCCTGGTGGGCGCGGCGGTAGACGTACACCTCGCCGCCGTGGTCGTCGACCCGGGGCGGGCGGCCCATGGCCTCCGGCAGATGCTCCGGGCGGACGGTGTCGATCCGGTTGTGCCGGACGCCCTCGGCCATCAGGAACACCAGATCGGCCCAGAGGGCGTCCCATTCGGCGCGGGTGAGGTCGCGGCCGGCGCGGTAGGGGTCGATGCGGTGACGGAAGAGGACCTCGGCGCGGTAGACGTTGCCGACGCCGGCGATGACCTTCTGGTCGAGCAGCAGCGCCGCGATGGTCGTACGGCTGCGGGAGATCCGCTGCCAGGCGCGGGTGCCGTCGTCCCCGGGGCGCAGGGGATCGGGGCCGAGCCGGTCGTGTATCGCGTGCTTCTCGGCGTCGGTGATCAGTGCGCAGGTGGTGGGGCCGCGGAGGTCGGCGTACGCGGAGGGGTTCGCGAGACGGAGGCGCACCGTGTCAGTGGGCGGCGGGGCGGGGGCCGCGCCGAAGCCGAGCTTGCCGAACAGGCCGAGGTGGACATGGACCCAGCGGTCCCGGCCGAAGCCGAGGAAGAGGTGTTTGCCGTGCGCCTCGGCGGTCGTCATGACCTGGCCGTCGACGAGCGCCGCGCCGTCCGCGAACTTGCCCTGCGGACTGCTCACCCGGACCGGTTCGCCCTCGAAGCGGGAGCGGTGGTCCAGGGCGAGGCGGTGGATCGTATGCCCCTCGGGCACGGGTGTCCTCCAGTGAGCGCGCCCGCCCGCCCCGGCGGCCGGGGCGGGCGGGCGACGGGATGAACGGTGGTCAGCCCTGCGGGTGGTGGGCCGGGATGGCGGGCAGCTCGCCGGTGGTCTCGTAGGCCGAGAGCATCTCGATGCGGCGGGTGTGCCGCTCCTCACCCGAGTACGGGGTGGCGAGGAAGATCTCGATGAACTTCGTCGCCTCTTCCTCGGTGTGCATCCGGCCGCCCACGGAGATGACGTTGGCGTTGTTGTGCTCGCGGCCGAGCTGGGCGGTCTCCTCGCTCCAGGCCAGCGCGGCCCGGACGCCCTTGACCTTGTTGGCGGCGATCTGCTCGCCGTTGCCGGAGCCGCCGATCACGATGCCGAGGCTGTCCGGGTCGGCGGCGGTCTGCTCCGCGGCGCGCAGGCAGAACGGCGGGTAGTCGTCCTGGGCGTCGTAGACGTGGGGACCGCAGTCGACGGGCTCGTGGCCATGGGCCTTGAGCCACTCGACGAGGTGGTTCTTGAGGTCGAAACCGGCATGGTCGGAGCCGAGGTACACGCGCATGCGATGAGTGTGACACGGCCGCCGCCGGGTAGGCGCGGCTGGGTCTGCCCCGGGGGCATGTACAGAAAGCCACCCCCCGCCTTCTGTACGCAAGTGCATTGCGTAACCATCCAGGGTTTCACACAACAATCCGGCTGCAGACCTTCCAATCCACGGTGAACGAAGATCTAATGCGAGGGATCCATCCGCGAACCACAAAGGACGGTGCCCATGGGCGCGCACCCGCCTACCAGCACAGCGGTCCCCACTACCGGTGAACCCGGCGGCGGCCCCACCGGGGGTCCCTCGCAGGACGGGCTGCAGGCCGGGCTCAAGAACCGCCACCTGTCGATGATCGCCATCGGCGGGGTGATCGGCGCCGGTCTGTTCGTCGGCTCCGGCGCCGGGATCTCGGCGGCCGGTCCGGGCATCCTGCTCTCGTACGCGCTGACCGGCCTGCTGGTCGTGCTCGTGATGCGGATGCTGGGCGAGATGGCCGCGGCCTCGCCCACCTCGGGTTCGTTCTCTGCGTACGCGGACCGGGCGCTGGGCCGCTGGGCCGGATTCACGATCGGCTGGCTGTACTGGTTCTTCTGGTCGGTCGTACTGGCCGTCGAGGCGACCGCGGCCGCCGCGATCCTCACCGGCTGGGTCCCGGCCGTCCCGCAGTGGGCCTGGGCGCTGCTGGTGATGATCGTGCTGACCGGCACGAACCTGGTCTCGGTCGGCTCGTTCGGCGAGTTCGAGTTCTGGTTCGCCGGGATCAAGGTCGTCGCGATCGTCATCTTCATCGTGATCGGTGCGCTGGCGATATTCGGGCTGCCGCCGGGCGGTGACCCGGTCGGCGTGTCGCATCTGACGGGGGACGGCGGATTCCTGCCGAACGGCCCCGGCGCGATCCTCTCCGGCATGCTGCTGGTGGTCTTCTCCTTCATGGGCAGCGAGATCGTCACGCTGGCGGCGAGCGAGTCGCCCAACCCGGTGCAGGCCGTCCGCAAGGCCGTCAACAGCGTCATCTGGCGGATCGCGCTCTTCTACATCGGCTCGATCACGGTGATCGTGACGCTGCTGCCGTGGAACGACCCGGAGGTGGCGAAGAGCCCGTACGTGGCCGTGCTGAAGTCGCTGGAGATCCCGTACGCGGGCACCGTGATGGACGTCGTGGTGCTGACCGCGGTGCTGTCCTGTCTGAACTCCGGGCTCTACACCGCCTCGCGGATGGCGTTCTCGCTCGGCCAGCGCGGGGATGCGCCGAAGTCGTTCGCCACCGTCAACAAGGGCGGCGTCCCGGCGGTCGCGATCTATGCGTCGGTCGCCTTCGGCTTCATCGCGACGATCTTCAGCTACACCTCGAAGGACACCGTCTTCCAGTTCCTGCTGAACTCGTCGGGCGCGGTGGCGCTGTTCGTCTGGCTGGTCATCTGCCTCTCGCAGCTGCGGATGCGCCGGATCATCGAGCGGGAGACCCCGGAGCGGCTGACGGTGCGGATGTGGCTGTACCCGTGGCTGACGTACGCGACGATCGGGCTGATCGTCTTCGTCATCGGCTACATGTTCTACGACCCGGACGGCCGCGAGCAGATGGTGCTGTCGGTGGTCGCGGCCGTGGTGGTGCTGGCGGTCGGGCTGATCCTGGACCGGCGCCGCCCGCGGGAGCGGGACGCGGTCAAGGCCGAGGACGCGTAGCGCCTCAGGCGGCACGAAGAGGGCGGGGCCCGCACCGGAGTGGTGCGGGCCCCGCCCTCTTGCGTTGCCGTGGCTCAGCCGCGGCGTCCCGCCAGCTTCCAGGCGGTGGGCAGCGCGCCCATCGCCAGCGCGGCCTTGAGGGCGTCCCCGATCAGGAACGGGACCATGCCGACGGCGACCGCCTGGCCGAGGGACATCCCGGTGCTCAGCGCCAGGTAGGGGACGCCGACGGCGTAGATCAGGGCCATCCCGGCGGCCATGGTGGCGGCGGTGCGCAGCACCCCGCGGTCGCCGCCGCGGCGGGCCAGCGCGCCCACGGCGGTGGCGGCCAGCAGCATGCCCACGATGTAGCCGAAGGTGGCCCCGCCGGCGCCCGAGGCACCGCCGGCGAACCACGGCATGCCCGCGATCCCCGCCAGGGCGTACAGCGCCAGCGACAGCAGACCGCGGCCCGCCCCGAGCGAGGCGCCGACCAGCAGGGCGGCGAAGGTCTGGCCGGTGACCGGGACCGGGGAGCCGGGGACCGGGACGGCGATCTGGGCCGCGATACCGGTGAGCGCGGCTCCGCCGAGCACCAGCGCGGCGTCACGGACGCGGGCGCGGGAGGCGGTGGCGGCCGGCAGCAGATCGGCGAGGACCGTGCCAGGACGGGTGAGAGCGGCAGTGCTCATCGGGACTCCGCGAGGTGTGAGGACGGATATGGGACGGGACGCGATGACGTTAGTCCAGCGGGCCGCCGGCGATCATCGTGTGGCGGCGACAAAGCCGTACCGGCCCGCTTGGAGAGTTCATAACAACTCCCACCCTGCCCGGCTCCGGTGGGGCGCATGGCGTCTTTGCAGGTCACGTGATGCTCATCACGGCCGGGGCCGCTTCAGGGCGCCGGTTTTGTGGTAGCGCGCGGGGTGCGGCGACACTGGTGCCGCCCCGCGGTGACCTGTGGAGTTCCCCCAAACCCGCCGGCGGCCCCCGCCGCCTCGGCCCTTGCGAGAGTACGAGCCCATGCACGACGCAACGACCCAAGCCGGTGAGCCCGCCCTCGGCGCGGGCTCCGGTGAGAAAGAGCCGCTGTCCGCGGGGCTCAAGCAGCGCCATCTGACGATGCTGGGGCTGGGCGGGGTGATCGGCGCGGGCCTGTTCGTGGGCTCCGGCGCGGGGATCGCGGTGGCCGGCCCGGGGATCGTGCTGTCGTATCTGATCGCGGGCGCACTGGCCATGCTGGTCATGCGGATGCTCGGCGAGATGTCGGCGGCGATGCCGGCGTCCGGTGCGTTCTCGGTGCATGCGGAGCGGGCGCTGGGCCGCTGGGCCGGGTTCAGTGTCGGCTGGCTGTACTGGTTCCTGCTGGTCGTGGTGCTCGCCGTGGAGGCCACCGGTGCGGCGCAGATCGCGAACGGCTGGGCGCCGGCGGTGCCGCAGTGGGGCTGGGTGCTGATCTTCATGATCGTCTTCACCGTCGCCAACCTGGCCGCGGTGAAGAACTTCGGCGAGTTCGAGTTCTGGTTCGCGGCGCTGAAGGTCACCGCGATCGTGCTCTTCCTCGCGCTGAGCCTGCTGGCGGTCTTCGGGGTGCTGCCGGACACCGAGCCGGTGGGGCTGGCGAACCTCACCGGGCACGGCGGCTTTCTGCCCCACGGCTGGGCCGGGGTGATCTCCGGTGTCCTCGCGGTGGTGTTCGCGTTCGGCGGCCTGGAGGTCGTCACCATCGCCGCGGCCGAGTCGGACGATCCGGCGCGTGCGGTGGGCCGGGCGGTGCGCAGCGCGGTGTGGCGGATCCTGTTCTTCTACGTCGGCTCGATGCTGGTGATCGTGACGCTGCTGCCCTGGTCGTCGATGCAGCCGGGCAAGAGCCCGTACGTCGCGGTGCTGGACAGCATCGGGGTGCCGGGCGCCGGGCAGATCATGAACATCGTGGTGTTCGTGGCGCTGCTCTCCGCACTGAACGCCAACCTCTACGGCTCGTCGCGGATGGTGTTCTCGCTCGCCGAGCGCGGCGAGGCGCCGCGGGCGCTGCTGAAGGTGGCGGGCGGCGGGGTGCCGCGCCGTGCCGTGCTCGCGTCGGTGGCCTTCGGGTTCGTCTCCGTGCTGCTGAATCTGAAATGGCCGGATTCGGTCTTCCTGTACATGCTCAACGCGGTCGGTGCGGTGCTGTTGTTCGTGTGGGGGCTGGTCGCCGTCTCCCAGCTGCGGCTGCGTCCGCGTATCGAACGCGAGGCGCCCGAAAAGCTGACCCTGCGGATGTGGGCGTTCCCGTATCTGACCTGGGCGGCGCTGGTGGCCATGGGCGGTGTGCTGGTGCTGATGCTGACCGATGACACCGCCCGTCCGCAGCTGCTGTGGTCAGCCGGGGCGACCGGCGCGGTGCTGCTCGTCGCCGGCGTCCGGGAACTCCGCGGGCGCCGCACCCGGCGCTGACCCACCCCGCGCCGGGGGGTCACACCGCGTCGTATTCGACGATGAATCAGGCACACACCGTAACGATCACGTCTGAATACCGAACATTCGCTGCACAACTGTTGCCCTGAGCGGACACCGGCGCTCAAACTGAGCCCGCTTTGCCGAGGACCCCGGAGTTGTGCCGTCGGCAGGCCCTTCGCGACCTGCTGCCCCGGCGGGGGTCCAGGGGGCCCGGCAGCACCGTCGCACCGGTCGCGGCCCCGGGAGAACGCAGTTCCGCCTTGCTCCGCTCTCACCTACTGGGACAGGTACGACATGAATCGGACACCCTCGTCCGCCGCCGCCGCGCGCGAGCAGAGCGACGCGGTTCAGGGCGCGGGCCCCGGCAGCGGTTCCACGCTGTCCAACGGCCTCAAGCAGCGCCATCTCTCGATGATCGCCCTGGGCGGGGTGATCGGCGCGGGCCTGTTCGTCGGCTCGCGCGAGGGCATCGCGGCGGCCGGCCCCTCGATCGTGCTGGCCTACGCGGTATCCGGCGCCCTGGTCATGCTGATCATGCGGATGCTCGGCGAGATGGCCGCGGCCAGTCCGGCCTCCGGCTCCTTCTCCGTGCACGCCGAGCGCTCCATAGGCTCCTGGGCCGGATTCACGGTCGGCTGGATGTTCACCGCGCTGCTCTGTGTGGCGGTGGCCGCCGAGGCGATGGGCGCCGCGGACATCATGGTCCAGTGGTTCCCGGGCTCCGAGCCCTGGATGTGGGTCCTGCTGTTCATGGTGATCTTCACCGGTACCAATCTGGCCGCGGTCAGCAACTTCGGTGAGTTCGAGTTCTGGTTCGCCGCCCTGAAGGTCGCGGCGATCGCCATCTTCCTGGTCCTGGGACTGCTGGCTATCTTCGGCCTGCTGCCCGGCACCTCCGCGCCGGGCACCACGCACCTCACCGGTGACGGCGGCTTCCTCCCCAAGGGCGTCGACGGCCTGATGGTCGGCCTGCTGGCCTCGGTGTTCGCCTACGGCGGTCTGGAGACGGTGACCATCGCGGCCGCCGAGTCCAAGGACCCGGTCCGCGGCGTCGCCAGCGCGGTGCGCACCGCGATGTGGCGGATCGCCCTCTTCTACGTCGGCTCGATGGCCGTCATCGTCACGGTCATCCCCTGGAACGCCCCCTCCATCGCCAAGAGCGGCCCGTACGTGGCGGTCCTGGACTACCTCAAGATCCCGGCGGCCGGCCAGGTCATGAACGTCGTCATCCTGGTCGCCCTGCTCTCCGCGGTGAACGCCAACCTCTACGGCGCCTCGCGGATGGCGTACTCGCTCATCTCCCGCGGCCAGGGCCCGGCCTTCCTCGGCAAGGTCAGCGGCGGCGTCCCGCGCCGCGCCGTCCTGCTGTGCGCCGCCTTCGGCTTCTTCGCGGTCGTGCTGAGCTTCCTGTGGCCCGACACGCTCTTCCAGTGGCTGCTGAACATGGTCGGCGCGGCCGTCCTGGTGGTGTGGGGCTTCATCGCCACCGCCCAGCTGCGGATGCGCCGGACGCTGGAGCGCGAGGCACCCGAGAAGCTCGTGGTGAAGATGTGGGCCTTCCCGGTGCTGACCTGGGTGGCGCTGGCGGGTATCGCCGCCGTGCTGCTGCTGATGCTGCGCGATGAGAACCAGCGCATCCAGCTGCTGTTCACCGGCGGCTTCGGGGTGGTGCTGGCGGTGACCGGACTGATCCGGCAGCGGGCGCTGGGCCGGGGCGCGAGCCTGTCCAAGGAGTAGCACTCCCCCACTCCCCACAAGGCGGGGCGGGACCTCATTCCGAGGTCCCGCCCCGCCTCCGTCTTTGGGACCAGGCCGGTCCCCCATAACCGGCCGGTGATCATTGCTGCTGATAGCGTGCTCTTGCACATTGTTTGCAACTACTGCATGTAAGCAGCTTGGAGGCGGGATCGGCATGGCGACCTACACACTTCCGGAACTCCCCTACGACTACGCGGCGCTGGCCCCGGTCATCAGCCCCGAGATCATCGAGCTGCACCACGACAAGCACCACGCGGCGTATGTGAAGGGTGCGAACGACACCCTGGAGCAGCTCGCCGAGGCGCGCGACAAGGACCAGTGGGGCAGCATCAACGGCCTGGAGAAGAACCTCGCGTTCCACCTCTCCGGCCACATCCTGCACAGCATCTACTGGCACAACATGACCGGTGACGGCGGCGGCGAGCCGCTGGAGAAGGACGGTGTGGGCGAGCTGGCCGACGCGATCGCCGAGTCCTTCGGGTCGTTCGCGAAGTTCAAGGCCCAGCTGACCAAGGCCTCGGCGACCACCCAGGGCTCCGGCTGGGGCGTCCTCGCCTACGAGCCGGTCACCGGCCGGCTGATCGTCGAGCAGATCTACGACCACCAGGGCAATGTCGGCCAGGGCTCGGTCCCGATCCTGGTCTTCGACGCCTGGGAGCACGCCTTCTACCTGCAGTACAAGAACCAGAAGGTGGACTTCATCGAGGCCATGTGGCAGGTCGTGAACTGGCAGGACGTCGCCAAGCGCTACACCTCCGCCAAGCAGCGCGCGAACAACCTGCTGCTGGCGCCGTGACCCAGGGTCCGCGCAGTCGTCCTGCCTCGTGATCGTCTTCTCACCGCTCACCCGGCAGGCGGAATGACGGAGCGCCCCCGCACGTCCGATACGTGCGGGGGCGCTCCCCTGTGCCTCAGTCGAAAATGGGGCCCTGCGTCCGCGTCCGCTTGATCTCGTAGAAGCCCGGGATGGACGCGACCATCAGCGTCCCGTCCCACAGCTTGGCGGCCTCCTCGCCCTTGGGGGCCGGGGTGACGACCGGGCCGAAGAAGGCGATCTGCTCGCCGTCGTGACCCGGGACGGCGATGACCGGCGTGCCGACCTCCTGGCCGACCAGGTCGATGCCTTCCTTGTGGGAGGCGCGCAGCTGCGCGTCATAGGTGTCCTTGTCGGCGTACTCGATCAGGTCGGCGGGCAGGCCGGCGTCCGCGAGGGCGGCGGCGATGCTCTCGGGGTTCACACCGAGGCCCTCGTTGTGGAAGCGGGTGCCGAGCGCGGTGTAGAGCTTGCCGACGGCCTCGTCGCCGTGCAGCTGCTGCGCGGCGATCACCACACGGACCGGGCCCCAGGCCTTGCCGCCGGGGCGCATGTTCTCGCGGTACTCCTCGGGCAGCTCGTCGAGCTTGTCCTCGTTCAGCACCGCCAGGCTCATCACATGCCAGCGCACCTCGACCGGGCGGACCTTCTCCACCTCCAGCATCCAGCGGGAGGTCATCCAGGCCCAGGGGCACAGCGGGTCGAACCAGAAGTCTGCGGGGGTCTTCGCGCTCTCGGACACGGGGTCTCCTCTTCACGGCTGTGCATGTCGGTCAACGGTGCTGTTCCTGGAAGGTTCAACCGACACCGGGCGTGCCATGATTCCCGGTGTTCGATATTCGAGACGAGGACGAAGGAGTCACGTCGTGCCAGGTGAGAATCTTTCCCGGGACGAAGCACGTGAGCGGGGCCGGCTGCTGAGTGTCGACGCCTACGACGTGGCGCTGGATGTCCGCTCAGCGGTCGCCGGTGACGCGTCGGCGCAGACCTTCCGCTCCCGGACCACCCTGCGCTTCCGCTGCGCCGAGCCCGGCGCCTCGACCTTCGTGGATCTGCTGGCACCGTCGGTCTCCTCGGTCACCCTCAACGGCCGGGAGCTGGACCCCCGGGCGGTGTTCGACGGCACCCGGATCACGCTGGACGGGCTGGCCGCCGAGAACACCCTCGTCGTCGACGCGCAGTGCGCCTACAGCCGGACCGGTGAGGGCCTGCACCGCTTCGTGGACCCCGAGGACGGTGAGGTCTACCTCTACACGCAGTACGAACCGGCCGACTCCCGCCGGGTCTTCGCCAACTTCGAACAGCCCGATCTCAAGGCCCCGTTCACCTTCGAGGTGACCGCGCCCGAGGGCTGGCTGGTGGTCAGCAACGGCGCGCAGGAGGGCGGGGCCGAGGGCGGCCGGCACCGTTTCGCGACGACGAAGCCGATCTCGACGTACATCACGGCCGTGGTCGCCGGCCCGTACCACTTCGTCTCCGACACCTACCGCCGCACCTTCGCGGACGGCACGGAGCTGACGGTCCCGCTGGGCGCGCTGTGCCGCAAGGGCCTGGCGAAGCACTTCGACGCGGACGACGTCTTCACCGTCACCAAGCAGGGCCTGGACTTCTTCCACGACCACTTCGACTTCCCGTACCCGTTCGGGAAGTACGACACCGCTTTTGTCCCGGAGTACAACCTCGGGGCGATGGAGAACCCGGGCTGTGTCACCTTCCGCGAGGAGTTCATCTTCCGCGGGAAGGTGACCGAGGCGTCCTACGAGCGCCGGGCCAACGTCATCCTGCACGAGATGGCGCACATGTGGTTCGGCGATCTGGTCACCATGCAGTGGTGGGACGACCTGTGGCTCAAGGAGTCCTACGCGGACTTCATGGGGGCCTTCGCGCTGGTGGAGGCGACGCGCTTCCGCGACGGCTGGATCACCTTCGCCAACCGCCGCAAGGCCTGGGCCTACCGCGCCGACCAGCTGCCCTCCACCCACCCGGTCACCGCCGACATCCGTGACCTGGAGGATGCCAAGCTCAACTTCGACGGGATCACCTACGCCAAGGGCGCCGCGGTCCTCAAGCAGCTGGTGGCGTATGTGGGGCAGGAGGCGTTCCTGGAGGGCGCCCGGCGCTACTTCAAGCGGCACGCCTACGGCAACACCCGGCTGGCGGATCTGCTGACGGTGCTGGAGGAGACATCCGGGCGGGACCTCGCGAGCTGGTCGCGCGCCTGGCTGGAGACCGCGGGCGTCAACTCCCTGACCCCGCAGGTGACGTATGACGCCAAGGACCGGATCACCGAGCTGAGCATCCTCCAGGAGGCGGCGGCCGAGCAGCCGGAGCTGCGGCCGCACCGGGTCGCGGTGGGTCTCTACCGGCGCCAGGGCGCGGACCCGGCGCTGGTGCGCTACGCCCGTGCGGAGGTGGATGTCTCCGGGCCGCGGACGGCGGTGCCGGAGCTGGCCGGTGCCGAGCGGCCCGAGCTGATCCTGGTCAACGACGACGATCTGACGTACTGCAAGGTCCGTTTCGACGAGGGGTCGCTGGCCACGGTGCGGGCCCGGCTCGGTGATCTGGCCGACCCGATGGCGCGGGCGCTGTGCTGGGCCGCGCTGTGGGGGCTGACCCGGGACGGGCTGATGCCGGCTCGCGACTACCTCGACCTGGTGCGGCGCTTCGCGGGCCAGGAGACCGGCATCGGTGTGCTGCAGTCGCTGCACGGGCAGGCCCAGACCGCGCTGGAGTACTACTCCGCGCCGGACCGCCGGGAGCCCGCGGCGCGGGAGCTGGCCGAGGGCGCGCTGCACGAGCTGCGGCTGGCCGGGCCCGGCAGCGGCCATCAGCTCACCTGGGCCCGGCACTTCGCCGCCCTCGCCACCACTCCCGCCGATCTCCAGCTGCTCCGGGGCCTGCTGGACGGTACGGCGAAGATCGACGGCCTGGACGTCGACCAGGAGCTGCGCTGGACCCTGCTGGAGCCGCTGGCCGCGCACGGTGTCGCGGACGAGGCCGTGCTCGCCGCCGAGCTGGCCCGCGACGACACCGCGTCCGGCAAGCGCCACCAGGTGCGCTGTCTGGCCGCCCGCCCCTCGGCCGGGGTCAAGGCGCAGGCGTGGGCGGACGTCGTGGAGTCCGACGCGCTCTCCAACGCCCTGGTGGAGGCGACGATCGCCGGGTTCACGCAGCCGGGACAGCGGGAGCTGCTGGCCCCGTACGCGCCGCGCTACTTCGCGGAGATCGAGCGGGTGTGGCGGGAGCGGTCCATCGAGATCGCGATGGATGTGGTGCGCGGGCTGTTCCCGTCCTGGCTGGTGGAGCGGTCCACGCTGGACGCCGCGGACCGCTGGCTGACGGAGCATGAGCGGGCGGCGCCGGCGCTGCGCCGGATGGTGCTGGAGGAGCGGGACGATCTGGCGCGGGCGCTGCGGGCACAGGCTTGTGACGAGGCGGCCGGGGCGAGGCCGTAACCCCGGTGACGACCAGCCTCTTTCGGCAGTCGAACGCCCGTACTTTAGTACAGGGTTGTCCGGTTTGTGGTACGGGCGTGTAACAGCGGTTAGGGGGCGGAGCGGGTGCGGGAATCGACCCGTCATGAACCACGACACCCCGCTCTCCCCCCTCCCCCTCCAGCACCTGACCGCCTCCCGCTGCCGGGTGATGACCACCCGTCAGCTGCGTGAGCACGGCATCCCGGCGGCGGAGACCACCGAACGCTGCCGCCCCGGCGGCAGCTGGCAACAAGTGCTCCCGGGCATCTATCTGCTGCATGCGGGGCCGCCCACCAGTGAGGAGCGGCTGCATGCGGTCCTGCTGTACGCCAGCCACCGGGGGCCGGGCGTCCCCCGGCAGAGCGGTCCGTCGGGGGAGGCCCCGGAGGCGATGATCACGGGCCTGGCGGCGCTGGCCCTGCACGGCTTCACCGAGGCACCCCCGCTGCTCGCCCTGGACCGCATCGAGGTGCTGGTGTCCCGCACCCGGCGGCTGCGCTCCACCGGCTTCGCGCGGATCCTGCGGGCGGTGGAGCTGCCCGTGCCGCAGGACATCACGGGGGTGCCGGCCGCGCCGGTGCCGCGTGCGCTGGCGGACGCGATCGGCGCGCTCCCCGACGCCCCGACGGTGCGCCGACTGCTGACCGAGGCGGTACGCGGCGGCCACTGCGAGGCGAGTGCGGTGGTACGGGAGCTGAGCCGGGCCCGGCTGCTGACCCGGCCGCACGTGGTGGACGCGGTGGACACCCTGCTGGCCGAGGGTCGGGCGGTGGCCGAGCAGCAGCTGTACGCGCTGGTGCGGGAGCACGGTCTGCCGGACCCGCTGTGGAACGTCGACCTGCGGCTGCCGGGCGGCCCGCACCTGGGCGGCGTGGACGCCTTCTGGCCGGAGCACTCGGTGGCCCTGGAGATCGACACCCGGGCACCGCGCGCCGAGGAGGACCCGCTGCACTCGCCGTTCTTCCACAAGCGCGAGCATCTGGAGCGGCTGGGCATCACCGTCGTCCGCTGTCTGCCGCGCACCCTGCGCCAGTCCCCGGAGCAGCAGGCCGCGGTGATCCGTACGGCCCTGATGGCCGCGGGGGACCGGGAGCCGGGTGCGTATGTGGTGGTCCTGCCGCGGTAGGGGGCGCCTGACAGGCACCCCCTGCGGCGGTTCCGGGCCGTCAGCGCTTGAGCAGCAGCTCGACGTTGCGGTCCCGGGCCGTGCCCGCGAGGTCCGTGCGGGCCTCGGGGGCGTTGAAGGACAGCTCGCGGTAGAGGGCGGCCAGCCCGGTCTGCGAGAGGTCGGTGAAGTCCGTGCGGTGCGGGGCGGCCGACTCGACCAGGGTGGTGAACAGCGACAGCGTGCCGTCGTGGTTGTCCACCAGCTCGATGACCCGGGCCAGTTGCGGGAAGTCGATGTGCGAGGCGGTGGAGATCTCCCAGAAGCTGCCGTGCGCCATGATCTCGTTCTTGTGGCTGTGGCCGTTGATCCAGCCGACGACGCTCGGGTGGGCGGTCAGCATCTCGACCAGCTCCGGGCCGCCGTGCCGCTTCTCGTGCGGCCGGGCCGGGTCGGGGCGGGTGTTGTTCATCGTCTTGCTGGTGTGGTGGCTGAAGACCAGCACATGCGCCTTCTCGCCCTTCTCGTTCTCCTTCAGGGTCCGCTCCAGCCAGCGCAGTTGAGCGTCACCGACCGAGCCGGTGTAGTGGCCGCCGGGGTCGGTGGTGTCCAGGCTGATGCCGAGGACGCCGTCGGAGATCCGGAAGGTGTAGTAGAGGCGGTTCCCGTCGAGGTGCGCGGCGGTGTAGCCGTGGCCGTGCGGGCCGGGGCCGGTGTGCGCCGGGTCCAGGTGGGCGCGCAGGTATTCGGTCCGGGTGAAGGGGGCGCGGCGCTCGTCGGGGGTGACCCTCCTGGACTGCTTGGTGTGTGCCTTCAGCAGCCGCTTGAAGTCCTCCCCCTTGGGGTCGAGGCCGTCCTTGACCGCCTGCCACACCTGCGCGGCCTCGGCGGCAGGCAGCGCCTCCAGCTTGCGCTCTCCGGTGGCGACCTCGGTCCAGAACGGGTCACCGGGCGCATAGCAGCCGCCGGGCAGCGAGTCGTGGTTGCCGACCGTCGAGTACCAGGGCAGCCGCAGGCCGGGGCTGTGGACGGTCCGGATCGCCGCCTCCAGAAACCCGTCCAGCTGGGGGAAGCCCAGCTTCTTGTCGGCGTCGCGCACGGCGCTGTCCGGCTGCCAGTACAGCTTCAGCCCGCTGTCCTGGACGCCTTCGTAGCGGCGCGGGTCGCCGGAGTTCGGGGTGATGCGGCCGCCGCTCATCGCCGTCAGGTACCACTCCAGCTCCAGCTTGGAGTTGTTGTCGGTGTTGTCGCCGGTGGTCATCACGAAGGACAGCGGGGCGCCGGTGGCGGGCCCGCCGGGCAGCGCGTTGACCCGCTCGATCAGCGAGACGACCCCGGCCACGGACAGCGCCTCCTGCGGCCGCCAGGCGCTGGCGGTCTCGGCGCGCAGGTACTCGTAGCGCAGCGGGCTCTGCACATCGACCAGATGCAGGTCGGTGAACTGCACGAACGAGGCCAGCGCGGTACGCCGCCGGTCCCGCCCGCCGTGTGCGGTGCCCAGATCGGTGCGGACCACCCGGTCCCAGGCGGGGCCGTCGCCGAGCCGGCGGTAGCCCCCGCTGCCGCGCGGGGCGGACACACCGCCGAGGGTGGTGCCCCGGGTATAGGGGACCCGGGGGACGGCGGGGGCCTCGACCGGTACGGGTGCGGCCGGGGCCGGGCCGGGGCTGACGGTGGCGGCCTGCGCCGTCCGGTCCGGACCGAAGGCGAGTCCCAGCCCGGTGGCGGCGCCGACGGCGCCGGTGGCGGCGAGGAACGAACGGCGGTCGAGAGTGGCGGCGGCGGACCGTATACGGGACATACGCGGGCTCCCCGGGTGCAAACGCGAAGGCGGCCGGGCAGCACAACTGCCCTGTCACCTTGGATCGTTGGCATCGGGGGTGACCTGTACGTGAACGCCACCGCAACGCGGAGAACCCATCACCGCACAGGGAGCTTCGCGTCATCGGCCGGCCATCGCGCTCTGTTCCCGGCGGCGAACGCCGGTCACCGGACGTTCACCCGGCGGGGCAGCGAGGGGCGGCACGGCCGTCCGGGGCGGCCGTGGACCACGCCCGTTTCCGCCCGCTATGACTCACCGGCCTCCCCGCCGCGCGGCCACACGGCGAGGGCGAGCAGCACGGCGGCCCAGACGCCCAGCGACATCACCGGCCAGTAGAACGTCAGCTCGCCCTCGTGGAAGCAGCGCACGCCCCAGACCCCCGACAGGATCACGGCGCCGCCGAGCCAGTAGCGCCACTCCTCGATCCACTCCCGCAGGTCCTTGCGGTCCCGCTCCCGGTCCGCGCTCCGCTCGGCAGGATCACTTCGCTTCTCCATCACTGTCCCCCTTCGGGCATGCACCTTCGAGGCATGCCATCTTGAGAATACGACCGTATCCCAAAAAGAATACACCCGTATTCTGTAAGTCGATGCGCCGGCGGACACCTGCCGACGCCGGGAGTGAGGAGCAGCACACCGTGCCCAAGACCGTGGACCGTGAGGAACAGCGCCGGCAGATCGGCGCCGCCGTCCTGCGCCTCGCCGCAGAGCAGGGCCTGGACGAGGTCAGCGTGCGCACCGTGGCCGCCGCCGCCGGCCGCTCCCCCGGTGCCGTACAGAAGTACTTCCGCACCAAGGACGAGATGCTGGCCTTCGCCGCCGAGCTGGCCGGTGAACGCTTCGAGGAGCGGATGGCCGCCGTCGAGCGCGGCCTGCCGCCCCACCAGGCGCTGCGCGCACTCGTCCTCGCCACCCTCCCCGTGGACGCCGAGCGCCGGGCCGAGGCCGCGGCTCAGCTGGCCTTCGCCACCCGTGCGGCCCACCACCCCGGGCTCGGCGCGATCCGCCGGCAGGTCGACCGGGACGTCCGGGAAGCCCTCGGCGGCTGGCTGGCGTCCGCCGGACACGGCCGCGGCCCGGACCCCGCCGCCGGCTGCCTGGCCCTCGCGGATGCCGTGATCGCGCTGTCCGACGGGCTGGCGCTGCGGTTGCTGTACGCGCCGGACGACCGGGAGGCGCTGCTGCGCGCCCTCGACCACGCCCTGGGCGCGCTGCTGCCGCCGGTGCCGCACCCTTGACAGGGCGGTTCCCGGCGCCCGCCCCGCTCCAGGGAATGGAACGGATTGGACAAGGCGACGGGTATCACACACATGATGGAGGCACTACTGAGCAGGTGTTCCGAGCAGACACCCGAGTCAGGCCAGAAAGAAGGAGTCCCATGAGGATCGGAATCGTCGGAGCCACCGGACAGGTCGGCGGCGTGGTGCGGGGCATTCTCGCCGAGCGGAACTTCCCGGTCGAGCAGCTGCGGCTGTTCGCTTCGGCCCGGTCCGCGGGGCGCACCCTCCCGTGGCAGGACACCGAGATCACGGTCGAGGACGCGGCGACCGCCGACTACTCGGGGCTGGACATCGTGATCTTCTCCGCCGGTGGCGCCACGTCCAAGGCGCTGGCCGAGAAGGTCTCCGCCGCCGGCCCGGTCGTGATCGACAACTCCTCGGCCTGGCGCCGTGACCCCCAGGTCCCGCTGGTCGTCTCCGAGGTCAACCCGCAGGCCATCACCGACCGGCCCAAGGGCATCATCGCCAACCCGAACTGCACGACCATGGCCGCCATGCCGGTGCTGCGTCCGCTGCACGACGAGGCCGGTCTGGTCTCGCTGGTCGTCGCCACCTACCAGGCGGTATCCGGCAGCGGTCTGGCCGGTGTGGACGAGCTGGACGGCCAGGTCCGCAAGGTCATCGAGCAGGACGCCACCAAGCTGACGCACGACGGCGCCTCGGTGGAGTTCCCGGAGCCGGACACCTACGTCGCCCCGATCGCCTTCAATGTGCTGCCGATGGCCGGCTCGGTCGTCGACGACGGGCTGAACGAGACCGACGAGGAGCAGAAGCTCCGCAACGAGAGCCGCAAGATCCTGGAGATCGCGGACCTGAAGGTGTCCGGCACCTGCGTCCGCGTCCCCGTCTTCACCGGTCACTCGCTGCAGATCAACGCCCGCTTCGCGCGTCCGATCAGCCCGGCGCGCGCGCAGGAGCTGCTGGCCGGCGCCCCCGGCGTCACCCTCTCCGACGTGCCCACCCCGCTCCAGGCCGCCGGCCAGGACGCGTCCTTCGTGGGCCGCATCCGGGAGGACGAGACCGCCGAGAACGGCCTGGCGCTGTTCGTCTCCAACGACAACCTCCGCAAGGGCGCGGCGCTGAACGCCGTCCAGATCGCGGAGCTGGTCGCCGCGGAGCTGCGCGGCTGACCGCACACTGCGCACGACGGCGGGTGCCCGTACGGAGTCTCCGTACGGGCACCCGCCGTTTCGCCGTCAGGGCCGCCGGACCTCGAACTGGAAGCAGCCGTACTCCACGGCACGGACGTGCACCAGCGCCACCTCCGGGTCCGCGAACGCCTCTCCGAGGGCCGCGTCGAACGCCGCCGGGGCATCCTCCGGGACCTCCAGGAGCCGGCCGCCGACGATCTCCCCCCGGGCGTTGTAACGGCGCAGCACCCGCAGTGCGCCCGCCCGCACGGACGGATATCTGCCGGCTGTGGCGTCCGGCCCGCCGCACGCCTCGGCGTGGACGAACACCGGGCCCTGCTCGTCGTACGCCCCGGGCCGTGCCCCGGCCGCGTCCGCCCACCGGCGCAGCGGCGCGTACGTGACCAGTGCGACCCGCTCACCGGCGCGGGCGTCGCGCAGACAGCAGCGCAGCAGACCGCCCACGCAGTCCACCGGCACACCGTCCGTACGGGCGGTGAACGGCGCGGCGGGCCGCCCGGCGTCGTCGGTCCGGCAGAGTTCCCTGTGGGCGGGTTCCGGGAGGGGAAGTGCGGTGTAGGTCGTCATGGGCCCAGCCTCGTCCGCAGGGGCGGCGCACGCTGGCGGGTATCGGACGCCGTGATCGGCGCATGCTCCGGAGCGCCGGATACCGCCCGGCGCGGCGGCTCCGCACTCCTTCGATCACCACCCCGCGGGGGCCGGACCACGTGGAAGGATGGCCGAAGAGTCCGATGTGATGACCCATACGAAGGAGATGGCCGGGTGCCTGGCACAAATCTGACCCGCGACGAGGCGCAGGAGCGGGCGCGCCTGCTGACCGTGGACGCGTATGAGATCGATCTCGACCTCTCCGCCGCGCAGGAGGGGGGCGCCCCCGGGCCGGCCGAGGACGGGAGCGCAGGAGGCACGTACCGGTCCGTGACGACGGTGCGGTTCGACGCCGCCGAGGCGGGCGCGGACTCCTTCATCGATCTGGTCGCGCCGGCCGTGCACGAAGTGGTGCTCAACGGCGAGGCGCTGGATCCGGACGAGGTGTTCAAGGACTCGCGGATCGCGCTGGCCGGGCTGCGGGCCGGCCGTAATGAGCTGACGGTCGTGGCGGACTGCGCCTACACCAACACCGGTGAGGGACTGCACCGCTTCGTCGACCCGGTCGACCAACAGGCCTATCTGTACACCCAGTTCGAGGTGCCGGATGCCCGGCGGGTGTTCGCGTCCTTCGAGCAGCCGGATCTGAAGGCGACCTTCCAGTTCACCGTGAAGGCCCCGGAGGGCTGGACGGTGATCTCCAATTCGCCGACGCCGGAGCCGAGCGGCAACGTCTGGCGCTTCGAGCCGACCCCGCGGATCTCGACCTATATCACCGCGCTGATCGTCGGCCCGTACCACAGCGTGCACAGCGCGTACGAGAAGGACGGGCGGACGGTGCCGCTGGGCATCTACTGCCGGCCGTCGCTGGCCGAGCACCTGGACGCCGACGAGATCTTCGCGGTCACCCGGCAGGGCTTCGAGTGGTTCCAGGAGAAGTTCGACTACGACTACCCGTTCGCGAAGTACGACCAGCTCTTCGTGCCGGAGTTCAACGCCGGCGCGATGGAGAACGCGGGCGCGGTGACCATCCGCGACCAGTACGTCTTCCGGTCCAAGGTGACGGACGCGGCGTACGAGGTGCGCGCGGAGACGATCCTGCACGAGCTGGCGCACATGTGGTTCGGCGACCTGGTCACCATGGAGTGGTGGAACGACCTGTGGCTGAACGAGTCGTTCGCCACCTACACCTCGATCGCCTGCCAGGCCTACGCCCCGGGCTCGAAGTGGCCGCACTCATGGACGACGTTCGCCAACTCCATGAAGACCTGGGCCTACCGGCAGGACCAGCTGCCGTCCACGCACCCGATCATGGCCGAGATCAACGACCTCGACGATGTGCTGGTCAACTTCGACGGCATCACCTACGCCAAGGGCGCCAGCGTCCTCAAGCAGCTGGTCGCCTACGTCGGCATGGACGAGTTCTTCCAGGGCGTGCAGGCCTATTTCAAGGCGCACGCCTACGGCAACACCCGGCTGTCGGATCTGCTGGGCGCGCTGGAGGAGACCAGCGGCCGGGATCTGAAGACCTGGTCGAAGAAGTGGCTGGAGACGGCCGGGATCAACATCCTGCGGCCGGAGATCGAGGTGGACGGCGCGGGCGTCATCACCTCCTTCGCGGTGAAGCAGGAGGCTCCGGCGCTGCCGGCCGGCGCCAAGGGCGAGCCGGTGCTGCGGCCGCACCGGATCGCGATCGGCGCCTACGAGCTGCAGGACGGCAAGCTGGTGCGGACCGAGCGCATCGAGCTGGACGTGGACGGTGCGCTGACCCCCGTACCGCAGCTGGTGGGCACCCAGCGGCCGGCCGTCCTCCTCCTCAACGACGACGATCTGTCGTACGCCAAGGTCCGGCTGGACGAGGAGTCGCTGAAGGCCGTCACCGAACACCTCGGCGACTTCACCGAGTCGCTGCCGCGCGCCCTGTCGTGGGCGTCGGCCTGGGACATGACGCGGGACGCCGAACTGCCCGCCCGTGACTATCTGTCGCTGGTGCTGTCGGGCATCGGCAAGGAGTCGGACATCGGCGTCGTCCAGTCGCTGCACCGCCAGGTGAAGCTGGCACTGGACCTGTACGCGGCTCCGGAGTGGCGCGAGACGGGTCTGGCGACCTGGACCGCGGCGGCCCTGGAGCAGCTGCGGGCCGCCGAGCCGGGCAGCGACCACCAGCTGGCGTGGGCCCGCGCGTTCGCCGCCTCGGCCCGTACGGACACTCAACTGGACCTGCTGCAGGGCCTGTTGGACGGTACGGAGGAGATCTCCGGGCTCGCCGTGGACACCGAGCTGCGCTGGGGGCTGCTCCAGCGGCTGGCGGCCACCGGCCGGGCCGACGAGAAGGCCATCGCGGCGGAGCTGGACCGGGACAAGACCTCCGCGGGTGAGCGGCATGCCGCGACGGCGCGCGCGGCGCGTCCCACGGCGGAGGCGAAGGCCGAGGCCTGGGCCTCGGTCGTGGAGTCGGACAAGCTCCCCAACTCCCTGCAGGAGGCCGTCATCGGCGGCTTCGTCCAGCCGGACCAGCGGGAGCTGCTGGCGCCGTACACCGCGAAGTACTTCGCCGCGGTGAAGGACATCTGGGGCTCCCGCAGCCATGAGATGGCGCAGCAGATCGTGGTGGGCCACTACCCGGCGCTGCAGGTCTCGCAGGAGACCCTGGACACCACCGACGCCTGGCTGGCCTCGGCCGGGCCGAGCCCGGCGCTGCGCCGGCTGATCACCGAGTCGCGGGCGGGGATCGAGCGGGCACTGAAGGCACAGCAGGCCGACGCGGCGGCCTGACCGGCCCGCCTTCCGGTGCTGCCGGGTGGTGACGCCCGGCGGACGGGCGCCCGATGCGCTCCGTCCGCCGGGCGGGCCGGGGTCCGCCGGGCCCCGTCCCCCTCCCGCGGGGCCCGGCGGAAACAGGGGTGCGGCTCAGCCGTTGAGCGCGTCGAAGCGGCGGCCGAGGGCGGCGCGGCCGGCCTCGGTGAGGGCGCCGTGCAGCCGCATCCGGGCGAGGCCGCCGTCGGGGAAGACGTCCAGCCGTACATGTGTGGCGGTGACGGCCGCCGGCAGGGCGAAGCGGTGCGGGGTGTCGGGCTGGAGCTTCGTCTTCGGCAGGATCTCGAACCAGGAGGCCTCGTCGGCCGGGTCGCCGTCGCACCCGGACAGCGCGGCCCAGCCCGCGGAGTTGCCCTTGAGGTAGGCGGTGTCGATCTCCACCGCCCGGATCTCGCCCTGCGCGGCGAGCCGGAAGCGCACCCAGTCGTTCGTGCCCTTGACCCGGCGGCGGCGGTTCTCCCAGCCATCGTCCATCTTGCGGGAGAGATCGGGCCGGATGATCTGGGTGGGCGAGGAGTAGAAGCGGTCGGAGGCGTCCTGCACGGTGCCGCCGTGCAGGACGGACACCAGGTCGAGGGTGCCGAGCACATCGAGCCACGCCGGGTCCGGCACGACCTCGCCGTGGACCCGGAGCCGGGCTATGCCCCCGTCGGGATGCTGCTTGAGCCGCAGATGCGTGAAGCGGCGCTCGGCGGTGACCTCGAAGCCGTTGGCGGCGTGGCCGCGGACGGGGGTGCGCGGGACCAGCTCCTCCCACTTCACCTCGTCGGCGAGCAGGTCCCCGGGGCCGGGGCTGCCGGGCAGCGAGGTGGCCTCGACGGAGACCTGCTGGGGGTAGTTGCCGCGGAAGTGGGCGGTGTCGACGACGATGCCGCGGATCACGCCGGGCGCGGCGAGCCGGATCAGGGCCCAGTCGTGCGCGTCGTCGGCCGGGAAGGGGTGGTCACCGTCGGTGCCGCGGCGGCGCCGGGTCTCCCAGCCGTCCATGATCTTGCCCTTGTGGCCGAAGTGCTCGGGGTCGAAGACCGCCGGAGCCGGCTTCAGCAGATTCTCGCGCTCGGCGAAGAACTCGTCGTTCGCGGCGATCACACCGGCACCGAGGCGGCGGTCGGCGAGGTCGACGAGCGAGGTGAAGGGGAAGTCCCCGCCGCGGTAGTCGGCGTAGGGGTCTCCGCCACCGTACGGATGGGCGTCGTTGGCGTGCGGATCAGTGGTGTCGGCGGCCGGGTTGGCGGTCATCGCTGCCCTTCGATGGGTGGAAGTGCGGACCGCTTCACCGTCGCAGCGAACCACCCCACAGGTCCATCGAAAGTTTTTGAGCAATACGTTCAGCTGGGCTGAACGGTTTCAGCGGGACTGAACGGTTTCCTCGCCCGGCGGCTGCGCGGCGGCGGCCTGCCGGAGCGCGGCCAGCACCCGGGCCAGCCCCGGCGCCCCTTCGGAGCCGCGCCGGGCGGCGGCGATCACATGACGGCGCGGCTGGTCCGCGTGCAGGACCCGCAGCGCGACCCCGTCACCGCCCCCCTCCCGCCGTCCGCCGCGGCCGGCGCCGACACCGCCCGCCCGCGCCATCCGCGGCACCAGCGCCACCCCCATTCCCGCCGCGACCATCGCCCAGATCGCGCTCCAGTCGGCGGCGGCATGCGCCTGCTCGGGCACGAACCCGGCGTTCTCACAGGCGGCGGTGGTGATCTGCGACCAGGGTCCGCTGCTGCCGAAGATCCAGGGCTCGCCCGCCAGATCGGCCAGCCGCAGCCCCGGTTCGGCGGCCAGCGGATGACCGGCCGGCAGCGCCACGTCCAGCGGGTCGGCGAGCAGCGAGATCCGGCTGAACTTGGGGTCGCGCGGGGTGGGAGCGTGCGCGGCCAGCGACAGCGCCAGATCGACACTGCCCTCCGCCAGCAGCTCGTACGCGGCCTCCGCCTCCGCCTCCCGTACGGCGACCGACAGCCCCGGGTGCGTACGGCGCAGCTCCTGTACGGCGGGGACCACCAGCGCCGGGATGGCGGTGGAGAACGCCCCGACCCGCACCTGGCCGGCCTCGCCCTGGAGGTAGCCGAGCAGCTCCGCGTCGGCGCGCTCCAGCTGGGCGAAGACCGCCTCCGCGTGCCGCAGCACCAGCTGAGCGGCGTCGGTCAGCCGCACCCGCCGGCCGTGGGCCTCCAGCAGCGTCACCCCGAGCGCCTTGGCCAGCCCGGTCAGCTGCTGCGAGACCGCCGAGGGCGTCATGTGCAGCGCCTCGGCGGTCGCGGTGACCGTGCCCAGCTCGTGGAGGGTGCGCAGGATGCGCAGCTTTTTGAGGTCCCAGTCGGCCATGCGGGCAGCGTACGCACCCCGCCGCCCCGGCCACCGCCGTCGAAGGCGGTGACGCGGAGCGGCCGGCCGGTTCAGCGGCGGTTGGCCTCACGGCGGGCGAGGATGGCCGCCTGGCGCTCGTCGAACTTCCGGGCCTGGGCGTCCAGGCCGTCCATGAACAGGCCCAGCTCCTCCTGCGCCGCCAGCCCGGCCGGACCCAGGCCGCCGATCTCCAGCACCTTCAGATAGCGCAGCACCGGCTGCAGCACATCGTCGTGGTGGATCCGCATGTTGTAGATCCCGCCGATGGCCATCCGGGCGGCGGACCGCTCGAAGCCGGGCATCCCGTGGCCGGGCATCCGGAAGCCGGTGACGACGTCACGCACCGCGCACATCGTCTGGTCGGGGGCCATCTCGAAGGCCGCACCGAGGAGGTTGCGGTAGAAGACCATGTGGAGGTTCTCGTCGGTGGCGATCCGGGCCAGCATCCGGTCGCAGACCGGGTCACCGGAGTGGTGGCCGGTGTTGCGGTGCGAGATACGGGTGGCCAGCTCCTGGAAGGCGACGTACGCCACCGAGTGCAGCATGCTGTGCGCGTTGTCGGACTCGAAGCCCTCCGACATGTGGGCCATGCGGAACCGCTCCAGCTCGTCCGGGTCGACGGCCCGGCTGGTGAGCAGGTAGTCGCGCATCACGATGCCGTGCCGGCCCTCCTCGGCGGTCCAGCGGTGCACCCAGGTGCCCCAGGCGCCGTCCCGGCCGAAGAGGGTGGCGATCTCGTGGTGGTAGCTGGGGAGGTTGTCCTCGGTGAGGAGGTTGACCACCAGGGCGATCCGGCCGATGTCGCTGACCTTGGACTGCTCGGGGTCCCAGGCCTCGCCGTCCAGCGGCCCGGGGAAGTTGCGCCCGTCGCTCCACGGCACGTACTCGTGGGGCATCCATTCCTTGGCGATCTTCAGATGGCGGTTGAGTTCCTTCTCGACGACCTCTTCGAGCGCATAGAGCAGCTGGGCGTCGCTCCAGGCGGCCTGGCCGAGCTCTCCGTTATGGCGGGCGGGGGCGATGGTCACGGGGGAACTCCTGGGGACGATGACCTACGGGTCCGTAGGTTTGACCTACGGACCCGTAGGTTACGTCATCGTAGGTTAGGGCCGGTTAAACACAGCCCTCGCGCAAACCGGCCGAAAATCGCGCGATAGCCGCCTCGCAACCCCTTTTTCACCTGCGGAAATATCCGGGTACGACAAAGGGCGCCCATCGGTTCTTGTAACCGATGGGCGCCCTTGAGGCGTCACTGGTGCCCGGTGTCAGCCCTTGGAGCCGGCCGGCTTGCGGGGCTTGTCGCCCACCATGACCAGCCCGGCGATGACCAGGAAGAGAACGATAGGCAAAGCGACGAAGAGGCCGAGCGTCTCGATCACGCTCAGACCCGGACCCGGGTCGTCACCATCGTCGCGGGTGAGCGCAAACGCGGGGGACGACATCAGCAGCATCAGCGCGGTGCCGGCCGTGATGGTTCCGGCGCGCAGGACATTCTTATTGACCTTGTTGCTCACGAAGTCAACGTATCGGACGCCCTGGCGCCCCGCGCGCCCGGGGTGGCACAACGGCCGGTCCCGCCGTTGCCGCGGGTTCAGCCGCCCGCGGCCCGGCTGCGGTACAGCGTCACCGGCGCCACCCGGACCGGCCCGCGGGACTCCTCGACGGTGATCCGTACGGCGTCCGCGGTCACCGGCCGCGGCAGCGTAAGGATCCGCCGGTGCCCGATGGTGGTGCCGCGCGCGAGCGTCGTCCAGGTGCCGCCGGTCCGCGCCCGGACGGTGAACCGCTCGACCCGCTGGCCGTGCCGGATGTCCTCAGCGATCCCGATCCGGTCGAAGGTCCAGGGCCCGGGTCCGGCCGTCCGCAGATCCGTGCCGTAGGTCGCGCGTACGGCGGCCCCGAAGGCGGTGAGCGCGGCGACGTCCTCAGCGGCGATCCGGCCGTCCTTGGCGGGCGGGACGTTCAGCAGCAGTGAGGCGTTGCGACCCACGCTCTTCTCGTACAGGTCCATGAGCCGCTCCGGCGTCTTGGGGCGTTCGCCGGGGTGGTGGAACCAGCCGGGGCGCAACGAGACATCGGCCTCGGCCGGGTACCACTGGAGGTACTTGGTGGTGGGCGCGAGGAGCTTGGCGCGGGAGCCGATGTCGGGGTCGGTGGAGTCGTTCGGCAGTCCGCCGGCCATCACGGTCCAGGGGTCGTCGGCGGAGGGGGTGACGCTCCATTCCGTCTCGCGGGCGATGCCATTCTCGTTGCCGACCCAGCGGGCACCCTGCGGCCCGGCGAAGACGACGGTGTCCGGGGAGAGCCGGTGGATCATCCGGAACCACTCGGCGACGTGGTACTGCTGCGTGATCCCGGCGTCCGACCAGGGGTTCGCGCCGTCCAGCCACAGCTCGTCGAGCGGGCCGTAGCGGGTGAACAGTTCGTAGACCTGGTTGAGGTAGTAGGCGTCGTAGTCGTCGGCCCGGACGCGGAAGGTGGGCAGGGCGCCGCTGCGGACCGCGGCGGTGCGGTCGTCGCCGGGGACGAGGGTGGGGACGGTGCGCTCGGTGACCTCGCTGCCGTTGCCGAAACGGCCCAGGCCGCGGGGCGCCCGGTCGCCGTCCTCCAGGGCGACCCGCTCGGGCAGGCTGAGCGGGATGCCCTCCTGCTGCTTCCTGCGGATCTCCTCGACCCACCGCGCGTGCCAGGCGTGCGGGAGTTCGGCGCCGTCGGAGGGCGAGAGGTAGATGCCGACCTTCAGCCCCGCCCTGCGGGCGGCCCGGACGTACGCGCCCACGACATCGGGGCGGCCGGGGACGGCCGCGACGGAGTGCGGGGTGTAGCGGCTCGGGTAGAGCACAAAGCCGTCGTGGTGCTTGGCGGTCAGCATCACCTGCTCGGCGCCGGCCGCCTTGTACGCGCGCATCCACTGGTCGACGTCGATACGGGAGGGCCTGAACAGCTTCTCGTCCTCGGCGCCGGAGCCCCATTCACGGCCCGTGAAGGTGTTCATACCGAAGTGCGTGAAGGCAGTGACCTCCCTTTGCTGCCAGGCGAGTTGGCCCTTGGTGGGGACGATATGGGCGGCCTTGTCGATGATCCGGGCGGGGGTGTCGCAGGGTTCGACGGCCATCTGGGAGGCGGGGCGCACGGGCCGGTCGCAGGGGCCGGCGGGCGCGGTCGGCGACGACTGGGCCAGGGAGCTCTGGACGGGAGCGAGCGCGGCGGCCGCGGTGAGTGCGAGCGCGCACAGCGTCCGCCGGGTGCGGCGAAGTGCCATGGTTCCCTCCAACTCGCCGACCACGCTTGGCCAGTGGTCGGATGTCTGGATGGTGTCCACGGCATGGTGCCGGACGGTGCGTCGCACCGGAAGGGGGTGTGCGGCGACCGGCGCCGGGGCGCGCCTGCGGCCACGCCCCGGCCAGCCGCGTCACCAACCTCCCCGGACAGCACACCTAGGGACTTCGAAGACAGGCCCTAGCAGCTCCGGTCCGACAACTCCCGCATCAACGCGTGCAGTCGGGGTGAGGCGGCCAGCTCTTCCAGGGTGTGCGGGCGGCCGTCGGGGCCGGCGATCGGCAGGCGCCAGTTCGGGTATTCATCCCATGTCCCGGGGAGGTTCTGCGGGCGCCGGTCCCCCACCGCGTCGGGCAGCCAGACGCCGACCATCCGCGCCGGGGTGCGCAGCAGAAAGCGGTGCACGGCCTTGACCGCCGCCTCCTCGTCGCCCTGCCCCTCGGGCAGTAGCCCGCGCCGCACCAACTCCCCCATCCACTCGGCGAGTTCATAGGTGGCGCGGGACCGTTCCCACTCCGGCGGGCCGGCCAGCAGCCCGAGCCGTTCGCGCAGCGCGACGTCCGCACCGGTCAGCCGGGCCGCGGTGGTCGGCAGATCGTGGGTGGTGACGGTGGCGAGACAGGCGCTGCGCCATTCGCCGGGCGCCAGGATGCGGGCCACGGCGCCGGACCCGGGGGCGGCGTCCCGCGCCACGTCGGCCTCCCGCGCCACGTCGGCCTCGCCGATCACGTCGGCCTGGCCGAACACCTCCCCCTCGCCCGCCGCGTCGCCCTCGGCCGCGGCCTCCGGCGCCAGGGCCGCGCCGGGGCCGTCGGCCCTGTCCACGGCTTCCACCGTGTCCGTCCGCGCCGCCCCGTCCTCCGCGTCCCGCTCCCCGCCTCCGCAGCCCCGCTCCCCGCCCCCGTAGTCCCGTTCGAACCACAGCACCGACGTCCCCAGCACGCCCCGGGCGGCGAGGGCATCGCGGACGCCCGGCTCGACGGTGCCCAGGTCCTCGCCGATCACCGCGGCGCCGGCCCGCTGCGCCTCCAGGGCCAGCACGGAGAGCATCGCCTCACCGTCGTAGCGGACATAGGCGCCCTCCGTCGGCGGCCGGCCCTCCGGGACCCACCACAGCCGGAACAGCCCCATCACATGGTCGATCCGCAGCGCACCGGCGTGCCGCAGCAGTCCGCGCAGCAGCTCCCGGTAGGGGGCGTAGCCCGCGGCGGCCAGCGCGTCGGGGCGCCAGGGCGGCAGGCCCCAGTCCTGGCCGCGGGCGTTGAAGGCGTCCGGTGGCGCCCCGATGGACATTCCGGCGGCGAAGGCGTCCTGCTGCGCCCAGGTGTCGGCGCCGGAGGGATGGACGCCGACGGCGAGGTCGTGCACCAGCCCGATGGCCATCCCGGCGTCCCGCGCGGCCCGTTGCGCGGCGGCCAGCTGCTGGTCGGTGAGCCAGGCCAGCCGGCAGTGGAAGTCGATCCGGTCCAGCAGCCGGTGCCGCAGCCGGACGGTGCCCGGGGACCGTGGATCGCGCAGCCCGGCGGGCCAGCCACGCCAGTCCGGGCCGTGCCGCTCGGCGATCGCGCACCAGGTGGCGTGGTCCTCCAGCGCCTGGCCCTCCTCGGCGAGGAAGTCGCAGTACGCGGCCCGCCGGCCCGGACTGAGCGGGACCGCGCACAGCAGCTCCAGCGCCTCCCGCTTGAGCGCCCAGACCGCGTCCCGGTCGATCAGCGCGCCCCGTTCGAGCACCTCGGAACGGAGCGCATCGGCGCGGGCGGCCAGCTCGTCGGCCCGTAAGCGCGCGGCGCCGGCGAGGTGGGCGTACTCCGGGATGTGTTCGATCCGCAGATGGACCGGGTCGGGGAAGCGGCGCGAGGAGGGCCGGTACGGCGACGGATCGGTGGGCGGTCCCGGGACGGCCGCATGCAGCGGGTTGAGCTGGACGAAGCCGGCGCCCAGGGCACGCCCGGACCAGGCGGCGAGATCGGCGAGGTCCCCGAGGTCGCCCATGCCCCAGGACCGCCGGGACAGCAGCGAGTAGAGCTGCACCAGAAAGCCGTGGCTGCGGGCCGGCGGTGCGGGCACCCGGTCGGGCGCGACGATCAGCGGGGCGCGGGCGGTCCGGCCACCGGGGGCCCGGGCCTGCAGCACATGGACGCCCAGGGGCAGCCGGGTGAGCGCCACGGGATCGGGCGCCCCCAGGTCCGCCGTCCCCCCGCCTTCGGTCTCGACCCGGAGGACGGTGCCTTCGGGGAGACCCGTGAGGTCGGGTGGCCGGTCCGGCCGGGCGACGACGGTGCGGGGAAGCAGGGCACGGCCCGCGCCGTCCTCGTACGCGGCCAGGGCGGTGCGTACGGCGAGCGGGGTCGAGGCGTCGACCCCGAGTGCGGCGAGCACGGCGACAACGGTGTCGTCGGCGGTCTGGACGCTTCTGCCCGGCGAAGGTGCATACGACGTGGCGACGCCGTGCAGCCGGGCGAGCCGCGCGCGGCCCATGGGTCCTCAGACCTCCATGGACTCCGTGCCCATGCCCGCGGCCGTCGGCTCGCTGGTCAGCGGCAGCTCGGCGGCGATCGGGACCTCACTGGTCAGTGGTGCGGCATCGGCGAGCGGGGGCTCGCTGGTCAGTGGCGGCTCGACGAAGCTGTAGGAGCCGGAGCCGTCCAGGCCGGAATCGGGGTCGGACACCCCGTCGAAGAGATCGGGCTCCATCGTCGCACCTCCCGGTTTGGAGGACAGAGCGTCGAGGAGCAGTTGAGCGGATGCGGCCACGAGGGCCTCCCGTTCATCGGTATTGGGACACGTGGGCCCTACCCACTCGACACGTTCGCAGACGCATCTGCTCACGAAACGTGACCCACATCACATTATGCCTCACGCAGGCGATTTCACTGCGGTGAACTCCCACAGGCGCAGAGAACGCGCAGAAAGCGGGCCTCGCGACGAAAGTTCTGCGGACCTGCGACCCTCCGCGGACCCCGCCCTCGACACCGGACGTACCCGTCCTTACACCGCCGTCCAGGACCCCGCCATGGCCCGGTTGACACCCTCACCGCCACAATGGTGGGCTCACGGCCGAAGGTCTGTCCGAACGGGCATCGGCGGGGAAAACGGGGCGCCGGTGCAGACCGGTAAGCGATGGACGGGGACGAGGAGCAGCCGTGCGAGGCCGGGGCGTATGGAGCGTCGGAAAAATCGGTAGGGGCGGCAGGGGAAGCGGGGCGGGTGCCCGCGCGCGGGTGGCGGGGACCACCGCACTGGCCGCCGCGGTCATCACCGGCATGCTCGGCGGGGCGCCCGGCGCCCAGGCCGCGCCCGCGGAACCCGCGATCGGCACGCCCGACCAGCCGGACCGGCCGACGGGGGCGGGGCACCCGCCCGCCGTCTGGCCGCGCCCCCAGTCGATGCAGGAGCTCGGCACGGCCGTCCCCCTCTCCGGCGAGGCGGCGCTGGTGGCGGCGCCGGACACCGATCCGTACACGCTGGACGTGCTGCGCGGGCTGCTGCGCGACGCCGGGGTGCACACCGTCCGGATGCTGGCGCCCGGCGACCGGCTGCCCGCGGCCGGGCCGGTGATCCGGGCCGGCGGCGCGCAGGCCGCGGACGCCCTGCGGGCGCTGCGGGCACCGGCCCGCGGGGACCTGCCCTCCGGCGGCTACCGGCTGGCGGTGGGCCAGATCGCGGGCCGGGACACGGTCGCCCTGGACGGGGTCGGCCCGGACGGTCTCTTCCACGCCGCGCAGACACTGCGGCAGCTGGTCACCGAGGGGGCGGGCGGCAGGCGCCAGCTGGCCTCGGTGGCCGTACGGGACTGGCCCGGTACGGCCGTGCGCGGCACCACCGAAGGGTTCTTCGGGCAGCCGTGGAGCCGGCCGCAGCGGCTCGCCCAGCTGGACTTCATGGGGCGCACCAAGCAGAACCACTATCTGTACGCGCCCGGCGACGACCCGTACCGCCAGGCCCGGTGGCGCGACCCCTACCCGGCCGCGGAGCGCGCCGGCTTCCGGGCGCTGGCCGAGCGGGCCCGCGCCAACCACGTCACGCTGGGCTGGGCTCTCTCCCCCGGCCAGGCGCTGTGCTACTCGTCCGAGGACGATCTGCGGGCGCTGCGGCGCAAGGTGGAGGCGATGTGGGCGCTGGGTGTGCGCTCCTTCCAGCTGCAGTTCCAGGACGTCAGCTACAGCGAATGGCACTGCGGCGCCGACGAGGACACCTTCGGCGCCGGCCCGCAGGCCGCGGCCAGGGCCCAGGCCCGGGTCGCCAACGCCCTCGCCGCGCACCTGGCGGAGCGCCATCCGGAGGCCGCGCCGCTGTCGCTGATGCCGACCGAGTACTACCAGGACGGCTCGACGACGTACCGCAGCGCGCTCTCCGATGCGCTCGGCGACCGGGTCGAGGTGGCCTGGACCGGGGTCGGTGTGGTCCCGCGGACCATCACCGGCGGGGAACTGTCCACCGCCCGCCAGGCGTTCGGCCACCCGCTGGTGACCATGGACAACTACCCGGTCAACGACTACGCCCAGGACCGGATCTTCCTCGGCCCCTACCGGGGCCGTGAACCGGCCGTCGCCACCGGCTCCTCGGCGCTGCTCGCCAACGCCATGGAGCAGCCGCTGGCCTCCCGTATCCCGCTGTTCACGGCCGCCGACTATGCGTGGAACCCCCGCGCCTACCGCCCCGCGGAGTCCTGGGAGGCGGCCGTCGACGATCTGGCGGGCCGCGATCCGCGGGCCCGTGCCGCGCTGCGGGCGCTGGCCGGCAACGACTCCTCCTCGGTGCTGGACCGGACCGAGTCGGGGTATCTGCGGGTGCTGATCAACCGCTTCTGGGCGGCCCGCGAGGCGGCGACCAACCACGGCCGGCCCGGCAGGGACGTTGCCCTCGCCAAGGCGGCCCGGACGCTGCGGAACGCGTTCCGGACCATGAGCAGCGCACCCGGCAACCTGCATGCGGATCTGGCCGCCGAAATCCGCCCCTGGGCCGAGCAGTTGGCCCGCTACGGCAGCGCCGGTGTGCACGCCGTGGACACGCTGATGGCGCAGGCCCACGGCGACGGCGACACCGCCTGGTCCGCCCAGCGCACGGCGCAGCGGCTGCGCAAGGAGATCGGGCACAGCCCGGCGACGGTCGGCAAGGGGGTGCTCGCACCGTTCCTGGAGCGGGCGATGACCGAGGCCGACGCCTGGACCGGCGCCCGCCACGAGACGCCCCGGCCCACCGAGGACACCGGCCCGGCGTCCCTGACCGTGCCCTTCGAGCGGGCCCGCCGGCTGGCGGCGGTCACCGCGCTGACCGCGCCGGGCCCCGCCGCGGGCGGCGTGTCCCTGGAGGCGCATGTCCCCGGAGAGGGCTGGCGCCGCCTCGGCCGGCTCTCCGCCACCGGCTGGACGGAGTCCCGAACGCCGCGACTGCGCGCCGACGCGGTACGGCTGACCTGGGCGAACGGCACGAAGGCCCCGTCCGTGAAGGCGCTGACCCCCTGGTTCGAGGACACCCCGCCGGCCGGGCTCGAACTGTCCCGCAAGGAGGCGGACGCACAGAACGGCGGCAGTGCGACGGTGGACGCCCTGATCTTCTCCCGCCGCCCCGGCGACATCCGCGAGAAGCTGAAGGTCAAGGCCCCCAAGGGGTTCACCGTGCATGCCCCGGAGGAGGTCACCGCACCGCGTGGCGGCACCGCCACGGTCCGCATCACGGTCGACGTCCCCGAAGGCGCCCCCTCCGGGACGTACGAGATCCCGGTGGCCTTCGGCGGTGCGGAGCAGACGCTGACGGTGCGGACCTATCCGCGCACCGGCGACAAGGACCTGGCGCGCGGCACCGTCGCCACCTCCTCCGGGGACGAGACCCCCGAGTTCCCGGCGTCGGCGGCCACCGACGGCAATCCCGGGACCCGCTGGTCGTCCACCGCCGAGGACGGCGCCTGGCTGCAGTTCGCCCTGGCCCACCCCACCCGCCTCGGCCGGCTCGTCCTGAACTGGCAGGACGCCTACGCCACCGGCTACCGCGTCCAGGTCTCACCGGACGGCCGCACCTGGCGCACGGCGGCCACGGTCCGGGACGGCAAGGGCGGCCGGGAGTCCGTCAGGATGGACGCCAAGGACGCGCGGTTCGTCCGCATCCAGGGCGACAAGCGGGCCACCCGCTTCGGCTACTCACTGTGGTCGGTGGAGGCGTATGCGGTGACGGAGCCGGACGGCAAGGACCGCCGCTGAACGTCGTCCGGGGGCCGTCGGAAGCCGCGCACACGGCGCGGCCCCCCACGGCCCCCGGACGGAAAAACCCGGACCTACGCCGATACGGCGTCGATCCGGGCCAGGGCGTCATCCGCGCCGTACGGCTGCAAATACGGCAGCCAGCGCGGGTCACGATGGCCCGTACCGATGATCCGCCACGCCAGTCCTGACGGCGGGGCGGGCTGATGGCGGAGCCGCCAGCCGATCTCGGCGACATGGCGGTCGGCCTTGACGTGATTGCAGCGCCGGCAGGCGGCGACGACGTTCTCCCAGGTGTGCTGACCTCCGCGGCTGCGCGGGATGACGTGGTCGACGCTGGTTGCGACGCCACCGCAGTACATACAGCGCCCGCCGTCACGGGCGAACAGCGCCCGGCGGGTCAGGGGCACGGGGCCTCGAAAGGGCACCCGCACAAACCGCTTCAAGCGGACCACGCTCGGAGCGGGGATGACATGGGTCGCGCTGTGCATCAGGGCGCCGGACTCCTCAAGGCTCACGGCCTTCTCATTGAGGACGAGGATGAGCGCACGGCGGAGCGGTACGACGCCGAGCGGCTCGTACGACGCGTTGAGGACCAGGACATGCGGCACGGGTGCCTCCTTGTACGCCGGCGGCGCGTGGCTCGCGCCGGGACGATCTCCCCACAGTGTCCCCCGCTGCCTGGTCGGAGCGCCACCATGACCGAGTAACGGGCCGGAGGTGTTTTCCACCACACCCTCGGCACCGCTGTCCGGATCCCGCTCTTTCCGGCCCGCGCAAAACCTGCCTGTTCGAACAAGAGCGCGGACCGTTCTCATTGCCCCGTTAGTGTGGTTGGTCTGCCCGGTCCCTGGGGTCCCACCGAGGCCCGGGTCTGCTGTCCCACACGGAAGGTTCGACTGTGTTCTGGTCCGCTTCGCCGGTCGCTGCCGCGCACCTGAGCGCCGCCACACCCGGCTCATCCGGCCCGACGTCCCTCGACGACGCCACGGAGAGGGCCACCAGCGCCGCCGGCTGGGTGCAGGAGAACTGGGGGACGTGGCTCACGTCCGGCCTGCAGATCTTGCTCATCATCGTGATCGCGGTGGTGCTGCGGCATGTGATCCGCCGCACCCTCACCAAGCTCATCGAGCGGATGAACCGCACCGCGGCCGCCGCCCAGGGCACCGCGCTGGGCGGACTGCTCGTCAACGCCGAGAGACGCCGGCAGCGCTCCGAGGCCATCGGCTCGGTGCTGCGCAGCGTCGCCTCCTTCGTGATCATGGGCACGGCCGCCCTGACGGTGCTCTCCGTCCTGAAGATCAACCTGGCACCGCTGCTGGCGAGCGCCGGTGTGGCCGGTGTCGCCATCGGTTTCGGCGCCCGCAACCTCGTCACCGACTTCCTCTCCGGCGTCTTCATGATCCTGGAGGACCAGTACGGCGTCGGCGACGAGATCGACGCCGGGGTCGCCTCCGGCACGGTCATCGAGGTCGGCCTGCGGGTCACCAAGCTGCGCGGCGCCAACGGCGCGATCTGGTACATCCGCAACGGCGAGGTCAAGCGGATCGGCAACCTCAGCCAGGGCTGGTCCACGGCCGCCGTCGATGTGATGATCGCCGCCAACCAGGACCTGCAGCGGGCCCGCGACACCATCACCACCGCCGGCCAGGAGATGTCCAAGGCCGAGCCCTGGAACGAGCAGCTGTGGGAGCCGGTGGAGGTCCTCGGCCTGAGCGAGGTGCACCTGGACACGGTCACCATCAGCGTCTCGGCCAAGACCATGCCCGGCAAGGCCCTCGGTGTGGAGCGCGAACTGCGCTGGCGCATCAAGCACGCCCTGGACGCCGCCGGCGTCCATCTGGCCCCCCGCCCGCTCCCCGGTGACCAGGCGGCGGAGGCCACCGACCCCGCCGCCGGCATGGCCGCCCCCTCGGCCCTCAACAACCCGCTGTCCCCCCAGTCCCTGGCGACGAACCCGATCGCATCGCCGTCCAAGCTGGGGAAGTAGGCCGGCGGCAACGGCCTGACGGCTCCCGCAACGGAGGGGCGTACCGACCGAGCGCCGGTGCGCCCCTGCTTCGTACGGTGGGTGAGTTCTTGCCGTTCCGGCTGCGTGCGGTGGGTGAGGTGCTTGGCGATCCCACTTCGTACGGTGAGTGAGGTGCTTGGCGATCCCGCTTCGTACGGTGAGTGAGGTGCTTGGCGATCCCGCTTCGTACGGTGAGTGAGGTGCTTTGGCGTTCCGGCTTCGTACGGTGAGTGAGTCCTTGCCGTTCCGAGTGGCCATCGGCTCTTTCGCCCCGGCCCCCTTGAACTGCTCCCCCCGCTCGGCCCATTGACGCCGCCCTGCCCACGGCCTACTTTCCCTTCCATCGATGGGAGAGTTTCCTAACAGATTCTCGCCAGTCGTCCCGGCCGCCGGTGAACGGGGTGACGGTGGTGAACGGGGTGACGGTCATGGCCGGTGGGCGGTCGGTGCAGCGAATCCCCGGGACGCCGCGGGTGCTGCGGGCCATGAACGACCGGGCCGCGCTGGATCTGCTGGTGTCGCAGGGCCCGCTGACCCGTACCCGGATCGGGGAGCTGACCGGGCTGTCAAAGCCCACCGCCTCGCAACTGCTGGCCCGGCTGGAGGCCGCGGGGCTGGTGCGGACCACCGGCAATGTGACCGGACGGCCGGGGCCCCAGGCGCAGCTGTACGAGATCAATCCGACGGCCGCGCATCTCGCCGCGCTGGCCGTCGATCAGCTGGGGATCACCGCCGCGGTCGCCGACATCACCGGGCAGGTGCTCGGCGAGGAACGGGTCGGGACCGACGCAATCGCCGAGGGCGCACCGAACCGGACCGCGCAGCTGGTCGCGCAGGCCGTCGACGGGGCGCTTGCCAAGGCCGGGATGGGGCGCGGGCAGCTGCACGGGGCGGTGATCGGCACGCCCGGCGCACTGGACCCGCAGACCGGGCGGCTGCGCTACGCACCCCATCTGCCGGACCGGCACTCGCGGGCGCTGAAGGACGAGCTGGCCGAGGTGCTGGGCACGCCGGTCACCGTCGAGAACGATGTGAATCTGGCGGCGGTCGCCGAGCAGCACGACGGGGCCGCCCAGGACTTCGACGACTTCGTGCTCGTGTGGGCGGACAAAGGGGTCGGCGCCGCCCTCGTGCTGGGCGGCCGGCTACTGCGCGGCGCGACCGGCGGCGCGGGTGAGATCGGCTATATGCCGCTGCCCGGCGCCCCGCTGGCCCGGGGCGGCGAACGCAGCGCCGCCCGGGCGGACGCCGGTGGCGGCTTCCAGCGGCTGGTCGGCTCGTCGAGCGTCATCGAACTGGCCCGGGAATACGGGGTCCCTGACGTCCGTACGGTCACCGAAGCGCTGGCGCACGACGCGGTGCGGGCCGAGGTCGCACGGCGGCTGGCGACCGGGCTCGCCGCCGTGGTGGCGGTCGTCGACCCACAGCTGATCGTGCTCTCCGGCGAGGTCGCCCAGGCCGGCGGGGAGGCGCTGCGCGCCCTGGTCGAAGAGGAATGCACCGGGCTCGCACTGCCCCGCCCCGTCTTGCGCCTCAGCCGGATGGACGGCAATCCGATCCTCCTCGGCGCACTGCGGACGGCGCTCGCCGATGCGCGCGATGCGGTCTTCCACACCGGGTGACGGACGGCACGGGGCACGGCGCCGTGGCTGCCATGGCTGCCCCGACTACCCCGGCTGTCACGGCTGCCATGGCTGCCACGGCTGCCATGGCTGCCACAGCTGCCTTGACTGCCACAGCTGCCTTGACTGCCACAGCTGCCACAGCTGCCACAGCCGAGCCAACAACCACCCCAACGCCGACCGCCGACCGCCGACCGCCGACCGCCGACCGCGTCAAGGAAGACCAGCGCCACTGCCCCAACCCCAACTCCCCACGCCGGGAGGGAAGTCCGCCATGTCGCTTCCGCGCATACCCGTCCGGCTGTCCGCAGTGCCGGCCGGCGCCGGGCTGCTCGTTCCGAAGGCCTTCGTCGAAGGCGCCACGCTCACCGGAGTGAAGGGCTGATCCAGCATGCCGTCTCCCCAGGAACGCACCCCGCGCCCCCGCATCAAGCTCGCCGTGGTCGGCGGCGGCTCCACCTACACCCCCGAACTCATCGACGGCTTCGCGCGGCTGCGTGACCTGCTGCCGCTGGACGAACTCGTCCTCATCGACCCGGACTCGGAGCGACTGGAGCTGGTCGGCAGGCTGGCCCGGCGCATCTTCGCCCGACAGGGGCACCCGGGCCGGATCTCCTGGACCGGCGACCTGGACGCCGGTACCGACGGCGCCGACGCCGTGCTGCTGCAACTGCGCATCGGCGGCCAGGCCGCCCGCAACCAGGACGAGACCTGGCCGCTGGAGTGCGGCTGCGTCGGCCAGGAAACCACCGGCGCCGGCGGCCTCGCCAAGGCGCTGCGCACCGTCCCCGTCGTCCTCGACATCGCCGAACGGGTACGCCGCCGCAACCCCGCCGCGTGGATCGTCGACTTCACCAACCCCGTCGGCATCGTCACCCGGGCCCTGCTCGCCCACGGCCACCGGGCCGTCGGACTCTGCAACGTCGCCATCGGCTTCCAGCGCACCTTCGCCGCTCTGCTGGGCGTCGCCCCCGAGCAGGTCGCGCTGGAGCACATCGGCCTCAACCACCTCACCTGGGAGCGGTCCGTACGCGTTGCGGGCGAGGACGTCCTCCCCGAGCTGCTGGCGGCACACGGCGACGCCCTCGCCGGCACACTGCGGATGCCCCGCGCCCTCCTCGACCACCTCGGTGCCGTCCCCTCCTACTATCTGCGCTACTACTACCAACACGACGCGGTCGTACGGGAGTTGTGCAGCAAACCGTCCCGCGCCGCGGAGGTCGCCGCCATCGAGCGGCAGCTGCTCACCCTGTACGGCGATCCGGCGCTCGACGAGAAGCCGGAGCTGCTGTCCCGGCGCGGCGGGGCCTTCTACTCGGAGGCGGCGGTGGCGCTGACCTCGTCGCTGCTGGGCGACACCGGCGACGTCCAGGTCGTCAACGCCCGCAACGACGGCGCTCTCCCCTTCCTCCCCGACGACGCGGTGATCGAGGTCCCCGCGACCGTGGACGCGACGGGCGCCGCACCCCTCCCCGTGCGCCCCCTGGAACCGCAGTACGCCGGGCTGATCGCCCATGTCACCGCCTACGAACAGCTCGCCCTGGAGGCGGCACTGCTGGGCAGCAACGGCCGCACCACCGCCCGGGCCGACGGGCGCAGCGCCGTCTTCTCCGCCCTCCTCGCCCACCCCCTCATCGGCCAGCTCGACCACGCGGACCGGCTCACCGACGCGCTGATCGCGCACAACCGGGAGCACCTCACGTGGGCCTGACCGGCACGGCGCTCGCCCTCGACGCGGGCAACAGCAAGACCGATGTGGCGCTGGTGACGGCGGACGGCAGCGTGCTCGCGACGGCCCGGGGCGGCGGCTTCCGGCCGCCGGCAGTGGGCGCCGGGCGGGCGGTCGACGTCCTGGCGCCGCTGGTGGAATCCGTCCTGGCGCAGGCCGGAGCGGCGGCCGGCCCCGTCGACCAGCTCTCCGCGTTTCTCGCCAACGCCGACCTCCCCGTCGAGGAGGCGCGACTGACCGCCGAGATCGCGGGCCGGGGGTGGGCGCGCACGGTGACCGTCCGCAATGACACCTTCGCCCTGCTGCGGGCCGGACTGCCGGACGACGGGGAGCCGGTGGGCGTCGCCGTGGTGTGCGGGGCCGGCATCAACTGCGCCGGCCTCGGACGCGACGGTGCCACCGCCCGCTTCCCGTCCATCGGCCGGATCTCCGGTGACTGGGGCGGCGGTTCGTGCCTCGCCGACGAGGCGCTGTGGTGCGCGGCCCGCGCCGAGGACGGCCGCGGCGCACCGACCGAGCTGGCCCGCGCGCTGCCCGCCCACTTCGGCCTGACCACCATGCGGGAACTGATCGAGGCACTCCATCTGCGCAACATCCCCGACCACCGCCGCCACGAACTGCCTCCCGTCCTCTTCGCCGTCGCGGCCTCCGGCGACCGGCTCGCCCGCGCCCTCGTGACCCGCCAGGCGGAGGAGATCGTTCTGCTGGCCGGCGTCGCCCTGGAACGCCTCGGCCTCCTCGGCGAACCCACCCCCGTCGTCCTGGGCGGCGGCGTACTGGCCGCCCGCCACCCCCTCCTCCACGACCAGCTCACCCCCCTCCTCGCGGACCGCGCCCCCAAGGCGGTCCCGCATGTGGTGACCGCCCCGCCGGTACTGGGCGCGGCCCTCGACACCTTGGACCGGGCGGGGGCGAAGGCGGGGGCTTATGGGCGGGTGAGGAGGGCTTGGAGAGGGGGCGGGGGCTGAGGGGGGAGGCACCTCACCCCACCCGCACGCTGTCCCCCCGCCAGGTCTCCGCGCGCTCGCCGGGGGCCAGGACGAGGTCCCGGCCGGGGGTGTGGGCCGGTGCGGGGGCGTGGCGGGGCGTGGGTCTGGGCGGGTCGCAACAGTCGCGCTCTGTGACGATGGTGAGGTAGTGGTCGGTGTCGTTGATGATGAGGGTCGCGGAGCCGTCCAGGTGGTGGGCGAGGGGGTAGCTGCCGTGGGGGTCGATGTATGTCGTGCCGCCGATGGTCAGGAAACCTCTGGCCAGCGGGGGTTGGTGCGCGGCGGGGCCGCCGGTGGCCAGGGCGGCGGCGAGGGGGCCCAGGAGTTTTTTGATCCGGCGCATGGCGTTGCCTCCGATTCGTCGGGCGCGGGTGGGGCCGTGCCTGTTGCTGGGACGGGGATCGAGCTTCGTCACTCAGCGTAGTCGGAGGTGGGTGGGTGGGGCAGCGGCGCGTGGGAGTGAAGTGGGGGGCGTGGGGAGGCGGGCGCGCGCGGGATGCGGGCCGGGGTCAGTCGTCCAGCGGGAGGGCGAGGTCCCGTACGTGGCCGGCCAGGAGGAGGACGGCCGCGTCCACGGCGGCCTGGGGGTCCTGGGCGCGGATGGCGTCGGTGAGGCGGGAGTGCGGGTCGGCGGGGGCCGCGGTGGCGGTGTCCAGGCAGGCGGCGCGGCGGAGTTCCTCGCGCAGGGCGGCGCTGAGGGAGCGGTAGATGTCGGCCAGGACGGGGTTGTCGCTCGCCTCGGCGACCAGGACGTGGAACGCGGCGTCGGCGGCGGTGAACGCCTCACTGTCGTGCGCGGCGAGGGCGGCCTTGCGGCGGGCCAGTGCGGCCTCGATGCCCGCGAGTTGGGCGTCCGTGCGGTGTTTGGCGGCCTGGCGGGCGGCGACCACGTCGAGGCCCTGGCGGATCTGGGTGACATGGCTGAGCTCGGCGCGTTCGAGGCGGCGGCGGAGGGCGACCGCGCTGTCGTCGTCGGAGATCACGAACGTACCGTCGCCCTGCCGGGGCTCCAGGAGGCCGGAGTGCACCAGGGAGCGGACGGCTTCGCGGACCGAGGCGCGGCTGACCCCGAGGGTTTCGGAGAGTGCGCTCTCGGGCGGGATGCGGCTGCCCACCGGCCAGGTGCCGTTCACGATCTGGCCGCGGATCTCGTCGGTCGCGGTCTCCACGAGCGACACCCTGCCCTTGCGGACCGACTGCACGAGATCACTCCCCCTTCGGCGCGACATCCGGGGCCCGGTGTCACCTGATGTCTGATGACTCTCCGCCCACTGTAATGCGGAGCGCGGTGGTGCGGCGGGCCCGTCCGTGGATCGCGATCCGAACAAGATCGGGGCAATAGCGGTGTGGGGGTCAGTGGCTGCGGACATACTGCTGCCCATGCACCAGTCCTTCTCGTGAGCGCTCCCGGGCGCTGTGCGCGGGGGCCGGTCCCGCCGTCAGCGCCCCAGGGGGAGGTTCCGTGTCGACCAGCCGCGTGTCACCGCCCGCCGCGGAGCGCCGGACGGCCTGGGCCGAGGGGCTGGACGAGCTGCGGGCCGCGGCGGTGACGGAGCCTGGCCGGCTGCGGGTGATCGGTGCCGTACTGGCGCTGCTGGTCGTGCTGTTCGGTGCGGTGACGGCCTGGCAGGTGTCGGACCGGGCGGCGGCCGCGGACGATGTGGTGGAGCACAGCCAGCCGCTGACCGCGGACGCGGCGAGCATCTACCGTTCGCTGGCGGACGCCGACACGACCGCCGCGGCGGGCTTTCTGGCCGGTGGCGAGGAGAGCCGGGCGACGCGTGACCGGTATACCGCCGATATCGCGACGGCGTCCGCGCTGCTGGTCAAGGCGTCGTCGAACAGCGCGGGTTCGGACGGGGCGGGCGCGCAGATCGCGAAGCTCAACGGCGGGCTGCCGCGCTATACGGGGCTGGTGGAGACGGCGCGGGCCAACAACCGGCAGGGGCTGCCGCTGGGCGGTGCGTATCTGCGCTATGCGCATGAGCAGATGCGGAAGGAACTTCTCCCGGCCGCACGGGCGTTGTACGACGCGGAGACGGACCGGCTGGCCGCCGACTACGCCACGGCGAAGGCGTGGCCGTGGTGGGCGCTGGCGGCCGGGGTGGTGGCGCTCGGCGCGCTGGGGTGGGCGCAGCGGCGGCACTACCGGCGGACCAACCGGGTGTTCAACCGGGGCCTGTTGGCCGCGACGGCCGCGTCCGTGGCGGTGTTGATGTGGCTGGTGGCGGGGCATGCGGTGGCACGTGGGGGGATGACCGGGTCGTATGAGCACGGGGCGCGGTCGCTGCGGGTGCTCAACGAGGCGCGGATCGATGCGCTGCGGGCGCGCGGGGACGAGAATCTGACGCTGGTGGCGCGGGGCGCGGTGCTGACCGGCAGCCGGCAGGATTTCTACGAGGCCGGTTTCCGCTCGGGGATGACGGATCTGGTGGGTGCGGGTGAGCACGGTGCGGCGCCGGCGGGGAGCAGGCTGGGGGCGGCGCTGGCGCTGGCGGACGACGAGGCGGGGCGGCGTCCGGTGCGGGCGGCGCTGACGCAGGTCCGGCAGTGGCAGGTGCGGCATGCGCAGGCGCGGGCGGCGGACGACCGGGGTGATTACGACCGGGCGCTGGACGGGGTGATCGGCGCGAAGGGGTCCACCGGGGAGTCCTTCGACCGGGTGGCCGCCGGGCTGCAGCGGGCGCTGGTGCATGAGCAGGCGGAGTTCCGGTCGGCGGCGGACGGCGGGCGGGCGGCGCTGGGCGGGCTGCCGGTGGGGGCCGGGGTGCTGGCGGGGCTGGCGGCGGTGGGCGCGGTGCTGGGGATCGGGCGCAGGCTGGCGGAGTACCGGTGAGGGAGCCTGGTGAGGGGGACATGAGGATGCGCGCGCGAGGGCTGAGGAATCTGCGTGCCGTCCTGGCGCCGGTCACGGCGGGGATGTGTGTGATGGCGGCGGCCGCGGCGGTGCTGGTGCCGGCGCTGGGCGGTGGCGCCGGGGAGGGCGGGGCCGGTCGTGAGGGTGCGTCGCCGCCGGCGGTGACGCACCGGGCGTACGGGCCGGGGGCCGCGCCGGCCGTCGCGAAGTGCACGGCGCAGAACGCCGCGGAGAGTCTGCGGCCGTCGCCGGACGACGGTGCGGCGGTGTCGCGGATCAAGGAGAAGGGCCAGTTGGTCGTCGGGGTGGACCAGAACACCTACCGGTGGGGGTACCGCGATCCGGTGACCGGCAAGCTGGAGGGCTTCGACATCGCTCTGGCGCGGGCGGTCGCCGAGGACATCCTGGGTCCGCACCCCAAGGTGGTCTTCAAGGCGGTGCCGACCAGTCAGCGGATTCCGGCGCTGCAGAGGCGCACGGTCGACATGGTGGTGCGGACGATGACGATCAACTGTGCGCGGAAGGAACAGGTGGCGTTCTCCACGGCGTATTTCCAGGCGGGGCAGCAGGTGCTGGCCCCGAAGGCGTCGAAGGTCAGGGCGTTCGACGATTCCCTGCGGGGCAAGCGGGTGTGCACGGCGGCGGGTTCGACGGGCGAGAGCGAGCTGTCGGCGCAGCGGCACGGTGCGAAGGTGCTGACGGTGCCCAATCAACTCGACTGTCTGGTGCGGCTGCAGCTGGGTGAGGCGGATGCGGTGGTCACGGACAATGCGCTGGCCGCGGCGCAGGCGGCGCAGGATCCGGCGGTGGAGCTGAAGGGCAGGCCGTTCACGGACGAGCCGTACGGCGTGGCGATGAACAAGGACGACACGGATCTGGTGCGGCGGGTCAACAAGGTCCTGGAGGACTACCGGGGCGACGGGGGCCCGGACAGCCCCTGGATGCGGGCGTACCGCACGTGGCTGCAGGCCGACCTGCCGGGCATATCGGGGCCGCCGTCGCCGGAGTACAGCGACTGATCGCCCCAAGGAGCGGTGTGCGCGGCCGATCGCCCCATGGAGCGGCCGGATGAGGTCACTATGGAGGAGGAAGCGGGACGAACAGACCGCAGCGGCTACGGGGTCGCCGCAACCGCCGTGCATCGTACGTGTATTGGAGAGGTGATCGATGGGCGTCCCTGGACCCTTCCCCGGCTCTCCGGGGAGGCCCGATGCCCCGGTGCTGGACCGGGAGGAGGTGGATCGCGCCCTGGCGCGGCTCGGCGCCGAGTACGAGGCGATCGAGACGTCGCTGCTCGCGTTGCAGGACCACGCGGGGCGCCGGCTGCTGGAGGGCGCCGAGCTGTCCGGCACCACCAAGGAACGCTGGGCCGCCGCGGAGCGGTCGATCACGGTCCTGTGGTCGCTGTTCGATGCGTACACGGCCGCGCTGGAGACGGCGCGTGAGCTGCGGGAGCGGCGTCGCTGGCCGTCCGTGGAGGAGCTGGCGGAGCTGACGGAGCTGCTGCACGGCGCGGGGGTGACGGTACCGGGTGCGGCCGCGGAGGGCGGTGGTCAGGAGGGCGGCCCGGCCCGGCCGAGCGAGCGGTTCAGTCTGGAGGGGCTCGTCGAGCGGATGAACGGGCTGTACGCGCGCTCGCTGGATGTCATCGTGGCCGCCGATGCGGTCTGGTCGGCGCTGCCGGCCCGGATAGATCTGCTGTCGGCCGAGTTGCAGCGGACGCGTTCGCTGGCGCATTCGGTGGGGGTGCGGCCCGGGGAGCATCCGGCGGGTGACGATCTGGAGCGGATCACCCAGGAGCTGTTGCGGCTGCGGGAGCGGGTGATCGCGGATCCGCTGGCGTTCTGGGTGTCGTCGTCGACGGGGAGTTCGGCGCCGGGCGGGGGCCGGCCGGACACCGGGCGCTATGACCGTGCGGCGCGTGCGCTGGAGGACATCCGGCGGGAGGTGGCGGCGGTGCTGGATGTGCGGCAGGACGCGGAGCGGCGGCTGATGCAGCTGCGGGACGTGCTGTCGCGGGCGGACCGTACGCTGACCGAGGCACGGCAGGCCCGTGGCGAGGTGCTGGCGAAGATCGCCGCGTCGGAGGTGCCCGCGGTCAGCGGCCCGTCGACGGCGCTGCACGAGCAGTTGGCGGCGGCGGCCGATTACCGCCGGCGGGCGCAGTGGCACCGGCTCTCGCCGCTGCTGGACAGTCTGGAGGAGCGGGCGGAGGACGAACTCCACCGGGCCCGTGAGTCGTTGACGGCGGTGACCGCGCCGCTCGCGGTGCGTGCCGAGCTGCGGGGCAGGCTGGACGCGTACCGGGCGAAGGTCGCGCGCCACGGCATGGCGGAGGATCCGCTGCTGACGGAGCGATATGACCTGGCGCGCCGGATGCTGTGGAGCGCACCGTGTGATCTGCGGGCGGCGGAGCAGGCGGTGTGGCGCTATCAGCAGGTGGCGGCGGAGGCGTTGGTTCCGCCGCAGCTGGAGGGGCGGGGGGAGTCGTGACGGAGCGGGCCGACGAGCGCTGCCAGCGGCGGGACTGTGCGGGCAGTTACGAGGATGTCGGCGGCGGTGCGCGGTACTGCGATCTGTGCGGTCTGGCGCCGGTGGTCTCGCCGGGCGGTCTGCTGTCGTCGCCGCCCACGGGCCTGACGGGCCGGGAGCCGGCGGGCGTCATGGCCGCGCGGGAGGCGGCCGGGGCGTTGCTCACGGTCCCCTCCCCCGCGCCCGGTTCGGGCGGCAGTGGGCCGTCCGGCCCCGGTCCCGGCGGCAGTGGGCCGTCGGCCCGCGCGTCGGCGTCGCGGCGGTCGGTGTCCGGGCGGCTGCCCCGCACGGGGTCCGGCGGGGGCCGGGCGCGCGAGGTGGCGGCGGTGTCGGTGCACGGCCCGGGCAGCGGTGCGTCCTCCGGACCGTCGCGCGGGCGGCTGGGCGCGGGCCTGGTGGCGGTGCCGGAGGTGCCGCGGCCCGATCCGCGGACGGCGGTGCTGGAGCATCCGGAGGTCCCGGAGCGCAAGCGGTTCTGCAGCCGTGCGGACTGCGCGGCGCCGGTGGGCCGGGCGCGCGGTGAGCAGCCGGACCGTACGGAAGGGTTCTGCACCAAGTGCGGCCATCCGTACAGCTTCGTTCCCAAGCTGCGGCCCGGTGACATGGTGCACGACCAGTACGAGGTCGTGGGCTGTCTGGCGCACGGCGGGCTCGGCTGGATCTATCTGGCGACGGACCATGCGGTCTCCGACCGGTGGGTGGTGCTCAAGGGGCTGCTGGACACCGGCGATGAGGAGGCGCTGTCGGTGGCGGTGTCCGAGCGGCGCTTCCTCGCCGAGATCGAGCACGCCAACATCGTGCGGATCTACAACTTCGTGGAGCATCTCGACCGGGCGACGGGCAGCATCGACGGGTACATCGTCATGGAGTACGTCGGCGGCAAGTCGCTCAAGGACCTCGCCAACGACCGGCGCACTGCCCAGGGCAGGCGTGATCCGCTGCCCGTCGAGCAGGCCTGCGCGTACGGTATCGAGGCGCTGGAGGCACTCGGCCATCTGCACAGCCGCGGCTTCCTCTACTGCGACTTCAAGGTCGACAACGCCATCCAGCAGCACGACCAGCTCAAGCTGATCGACATGGGCGCGGTGCGCAGGATGGACGACCAGGTGAGCCCGATCTACGGCACGATCGGCTATCAGGCGCCCGAGATCGCCGCGCTGGGCCCGTCGGTCTCCTCCGACCTCTACACCGTCGCGCGCACCCTGGCCGTCCTCACCTTCGACTTCCAGGGCTATACGAACATCTTCGCGGACTCCCTGCCCGATCCGGACAACATCGAGGTGTTCCGCACCTACGAGTCCTTCTACCGGCTGCTGGTGCGCGCCACGGACCCGGACCGGGCGCGCCGGTTCGCCTCCGCGGAGGAGATGGCCGAGCAGCTGACGGGGGTCCTGCGGGAGGTGGTGGCGCTCCAGTCGGGCGGGCCGCGGCCCGCGCTGTCGACCCTGTTCGGGCCCGAACTCCGGGTGACGGACACGGAGTTGATGCCCGCGGCGGACGGCGACAGTTCCCTGCTGGGCGCACGGGGCGCGGCCCCGGCCCGCACGGCGGAACGGACCTCCGGCGCTCCGCTGCTGCGCCCCCTGGACGTCGCCGGCGCCGCCCTCGCGCTGCCGGTGCCGCGGGTGGAGCCGGGCGACCCCAACGCCCGGCTGCTGGCCGGGCTGCCGGCCGCCGGGCCCGCCGAGCTGCTGGGTGCGCTGCGCGCGGCGCCCGCCGACTCCCTGGAGCTCCGGCTGCGGGAGCTGCGCGCCCGTCTGGAGTCGGGGGACGGCGCGGCGGCACGGGAGGTGCTGGAGACGATCGCGGCGGAGCCCGCCGGGCCGTGGCCCGCCGCGGAGCGGGGCGGCGCGGAACCCACCACGTGGGGCGCGGACTGGCGGGTGGTGTGGCATCGCGGCCTGGTGTCGCTGACGGCCGACGACCGCGAGAGCGCCGCGCTGGCCTTCGACGCGGTCTACGACGCCTTCCCCGGTGAACCGGCGCCGAAGCTGGCCCTGGGGATCTGCGCGGAGCTGCTGGGCCAGTGGGACAACGCGATGGAGTACTACCGCCTGGTGTGGGCGACCGACCGCAGCTATGTCGGCGCCGCGTTCGGGCTGGCCCGGGTGCGGCTGGCGACGGGCGACCGCGGCGGCGCGGTCGAGACGCTGGAGTCGGTGCCGGAGTCGTCCATCCACTACATCGCGGCGCGGATCGCGGCGATCCGCGCCCGGCTGCGGGAGCGGCCGCCCCGCGATCCGCTGCTGGCGGATCTGCGGGCGGCCGCCGAACAGATCGAGGCGCTCGCGGACTTCGGTCTGGATGCCGAGCGCCGGGAACAACTCGCCACCGAGGTACTGGGCAGCGCCCTGGACTGGGTACTCTCCGGTAGCCACGGTGCCGGGCCGGACGGCGCGGCGACCGCACCCGAGCGGCCGGCGCTGCTCGGCAGCCCGCTCGACGAGCGCGGTCTGCGGTTCGGCCTGGAGCGGTCGTACCGTCTGCTGGCGCGGCTGGCACAGCGTGGTGAGAAAAGGATCGAACTGGTGGAACGGGCCAACCGCTTCCGCCCCAGGACGTGGGTGTGACATGGGTGTGACTGGGCCGTCCCGGTGTCCGGGCTGTGACGAACCGCTCGACGCGGGGGACAAATTCTGCGGGCGGTGCGGCGCCGATCTCCTGGCGCCCGCCGCACCGCCGGCGTACGGCGCGCCGGCCGCGACCGGCGCTGCCGCCGTACCGCCCCCGCCGCCCCCGCCGCCGATGCCTCCCGGTCCGCCGCCGGCACCCGCACCGGCCGGCCGGCCCGGCCCGGCCGGACCGCCGCCGCCGGACCCGCAGGCCCGGCTGCCGTACGGGGACGCCGGCGCGCCGCCGGTGCCGGGTCACGCGCCGGTGGCCGACGCGCCGCCCGCCGATCCGCGCGTCGCCGGATACGAGGCGGTCGCCGACGCGGCCGCCGAGGCCGCGGCCGGGGTGCCGGGGGTGCCCGCCGAGCCCGTGGCGTCGGGCGCGGAACCCGGGACGCCCGCCCCGGAGCCCGTGGCACCCGCCGCCGAGCCCGTGGCGCCCGCCGCGGCAGAAGGCCCGTCCGGCACCGCCGTTGCCGACGGCACGCCCGCCCAGGGCACCCAGGTCTGCGCCGCCTGCCGGTCCGGGTCCGTGGACGCCGACGGCCACTGCACGCACTGCGGTCACACCCGGCCCCGCCCACGCGACCACATGGAATGCGAGGTGGGGGGTATCGCCGCGGTCAGTGACCGGGGCCACCGGCACCACCGCAACGAGGACTTCTTCGCGCTCCGTGCCGCCGCGCTGCCGGACGGCACCCCCGTCGTGGTCGCCGTGGTCTGCGACGGTGTCTCCTCGGCGACCCGTCCGGACGAGGCGTCCACGGCGGCGTCCGAGGCCGCCGGGGAGGCGCTGCGGGCGTCCCTGCCGCGCGGTACACACCCCGCGCAGGCCATGCACGAGGCCATCCTGGCGGCCTCCTCGGCGGTCGACGCACTCGCCACCGACCCGTCCCTGGTTCATGACGAGCACCGCCAGCAGAACGCCCCGGCCTGCACCTTCGTCGGTGCGGTGGTGGGCGGCGGCCTGCTGACCGTCGGCTGGGTCGGCGACAGCCGCGCCTACTGGATCCCCAACGACCGTACGGCGCCGCCCGTCCGGCTCACCGAGGACGACTCCTGGGCCGCCCAGATGGTCGCCAACAACCTGATGTCCGAAGCCGAGGCGAACGCCGATGAGCGTGCGCACGCCATCACGGGCTGGCTCGGCGCGGACGCGTACGAGGTCGAGCCGCACACCGCGACGTTCAAGCCGGACGGGCCCGGTGTCGTGGTGGTGTGCACCGACGGGCTGTGGAACTACGCCGAGACCGCGGAGCAGATGGCCGCGGTGCTGCCGCACGACGCCCCCGCCCGGCCGCTGAACGGCGCCCGCACCCTGGTCACCCACGCCCTCGACGGCGGCGGGCACGACAACGTCACCGTGGCGCTGGTGCCGTTCCCCGCGCCGGCGGGGCAGGTGGCACCGGCCTGACCGGCGCACCGACGACGAGCGGGGGCGGGGGTGCGCGGCACGGCGCACCCCCGCCCGTACGCCCCGCCACGCGCATGCGCCATGTACGACGCACCACGTGTACCGACCGACCGGTTACGGCGTCCCAAGGAGCGGAAACGGATGGCCAACTTCGCCAAGTCCCGGGTGCCGCGTTTCTCCGCCGAGGTGTACCAGAACCCCTACCTCCCCGAGGGCGGTCGGGAGGTCCACGCCATCGTGACGGTCACCGCGACGGGCGGCGGCACGACCGGGGGCCGGCCGGTGCCGGGCGGGGGTACCGGGGGGCCGGATGCCGCAGTGGTGATCATGGTGGACTGCTCCGGGTCGATGGACCATCCGCCGGCGAAGCTGCGCGGCGCCCGGGAGGCGACGGCCGCCGCCCTCGACGCCGTGCGCGACGGTGCCGGCTTCGCGGTGGTGGCCGGCACCCGACGGGCCGTCGAGGTCTACCCCGGCGGCGGCCGGCTGGCCGTGGCCGGGGCGGCCACCCGTGCGCAGGCGAAGGAGGCGCTGCGCACGCTGACCGCGGGCGGCGGCACGGCCATTGGCAGCTGGCTGCGGCTGACCGGCCGGCTGCTGTCGTCCGCCGGGGCCGGCATCCGGCACGCCATCCTGCTCACCGACGGCCGCAATGAGCACGAGTCGCCGCAGGAGCTGCGGGCCGCCCTGGACGCCTGCTCCGGGTCCTTCACCTGCGATGCCCGCGGTGTCGGCACGGACTGGGAGGTCAAGGAGGTCACCGGTATCGCCTCGGCGCTGCTGGGCACCGCCGACATCGTCGCCGATCCGGCCAATCTGACCGCCGACTTCAGGCTGATGATGGAGACGGCGATGGGCAAGGAGGTCGCCGATGTCGGCCTGCGGCTGTGGACGCCGCTGGGCGCCGAGACCGTCTTCGTCAAACAAGTGGCGCCCACCGTGCAGGACTTGACCGCCCGGCGCCGGGAGTCCGGTCCGCGGTCGGCGGACTATCCGACCGGCTCCTGGGGCGACGAGTCCCGCGACTACCACCTCTGCCTGCGGGTCCCGGCCGCCGGGATCGGGCAGGAAATGCTGGCAGGACGGGTCTCGTTGATCATTTCCGCCCCGGACGGCGACCCCGCGCAGAGCCCGCCACAGCCCCTGTCGCAGGGCCTCGTACGGGCCCTGTGGACGGACGACGTGGCCGCTTCCACGTCGATCAATCCACAGGTGGCGCACTACACAGGCCAGGCCGAACTGGCGCAAGTCATCCAACAGGGGCTCGATGCCCGCAAGTCGGGCGATACCGACGGTGCCACGGCGAAACTGGGCCGCGCGGTACAACTGGCCGGCGCCTCGGGGAACGAGGGCACTGCGAAACTCCTTGCGAAGGTGGTGGACGTCGTCGATACGGCGACCGGTACTGTGCGACTGAAGGCGAAGGTCGCCGAGGCGGACGAGATGACTCTCGAAACGCGCTCGACGAAAACCGTTCGCGTGAAGAAATAGCCACGATCAGTACCGAGCAGCACAACCGAGAGAATTCGGTACGGAGGGGGAAGAACCGACATGCCGACCTGCCCGAGCGGCCACCAGTCGGTGGCCGAAGACTGGTGCGAGGTGTGCGGCCAGCGGATGGCGGGCGCTGTCCCCCCGCCGCCCTCCCTGCCTGCAGGATTCCTGAACACGCCGCCCAGCCAGCCCACCGGCCAGCCCGGCCCGCCGCCCGGACAGCCCGGTCCGCCGCAGGGTCCGCCGCAGGGCCAGCCCGGTCCGCCGCCCGGTGGCCCCGGTCCCGGCTTCGGTGGCCCCGGTGGTCCTGACTCCCAGGGCGGCCAGGGCGGCTATGGCTTCCCGCCGCCGCAGCCCGGTCCCGCCGCGCCCGGCCCCGGCCCCCAGGGCGGCCAGGACGGATACGGCTTCCCCCCGCCGCAGCCCGGCCCCGGCACGCAGGGCGGCCAGGGCGGTTACGGCTTCCCGGCGCCGCAGCCCCAGCAGGGCGGCCCCGGCCCCTCCGGACAGCCCGAGACCTGCCCGCAGTGCGGTACACCGCGTGAGGCGATGGCACCGTTCTGTGAGGGGTGCCGCTACAACTTCCTCACCAACTCCCCGACGTCCTACGCCCCGCCGCCCGGCCAGCAGCCGGGCCCGCCGCCCGGCGCCCCCGGCCCCGGCCCCGGCACCCAGGGAGGCCAGGGCGGCTACGGCTTCCCGCCGCCCGCACCCGGCCCGCAGGGCGGCCCGCAGCAGCAGGGCGGTTACGGCTTCCCGCCCCCGCAGCCCCAGCAGCCTCAGCCCCCGCAGCAGCAGGGCATGCCCCCCGGCGGCCCCGGCCCCGGTGGGTTCCCTGACCAGCCGGGACCCGTTGGGTTCCCGGACCAGCCCGGACCCGGCGGCCCCGGACCCGGCGGCTTCCCCGACCAGCCCGGACCCGGCGGATTCCAGCCCGGCCCGCCCCCCGGCATGCCCGGCCCCGGCCCGCAGGGCGGCCCGCCGCCGCAGCAGGGCGGCGACGACTGGACGCTGAACCCGCCGAGCGCCCAGGCGGCTCCCCCGCCGATGGCGCCCGCGCCGCCCGGCCCCGGCCCGCAGGCCCCGTACGAGCAGCAGCCGCCGCCCGCGCCGTTCCCGCCACAGCAGCAGCCGGGACCGTACGAGCAGCAGGCTCCGTTCGAGCAGCAGCAGCCGCCTTACGAGCAGCAGCAACAGCAGCCCCCGTACGAGCAGCAGCCCGGCCCGTACGAGCAGCAGCAGATGCCGCCGCAGCAGCAGCCCGGCCCGGACCAGCAGTGGAACGGCGGCCCCGGCCAGGGCACCGCGGCGCCGCCGCAGGGTCCGCCGCCGGTCGTCGGTGCCGGCTGGGTGGTCGCGGTCGCACCGGACCGCGAGTACTTCATGGCGATGATGGGCCGCAGCGGCCCGGAGGCGGCGGGGCTCAACCTGCCCTCGTACTCCCCCGAGCAGGTGCTCCCGCTCGCCAACGGCCAGATCGCGGTCGGCCGCCGCCGCAACAGCACCGGCGAGTCCCCGGACATCGATCTGGGCAGTGCGCCGGAGGACCCGGGCGTCTCGCACCAGCACGCGCTGCTGGTGCAGCAGCAGGACGGCAGCTGGGCGGTGGTGGACCAGAACTCCACCAACGGCACGACGATCAACCTCGCCGAGGACCCGATCCAGCCCTACGTGCCGGTGCCGCTCCACGAGGGCGACCGGGTGCATGTCGGCGCCTGGACGACGCTGACCGTGCGCCGCGGCTGAGCCGTCACCGGCCGGGCGCGACCCCGGGGCGTGATCAACCGATCACGCCCCGGCCGCATTTCCGGCCGCGCCACCGGCCCCGGGCCTACGACCGAAGTCCTCCGCCGGGACGTCTGCCACCATGGACGGGTGAACAAGATTCCACGCGGCACGCTCGAGGAGCAGACCTTCTACGAACAGGTCGGAGGCGAGGAGACCTTCCGGCGCCTGGTTCACCGCTTCTACCAGGGAGTCGCCGAGGACCCGCTGCTGCGGCCGATGTACCCGGAGGAGGACCTGGGCCCGGCCGAGGAGCGGCTTGCGCTCTTCCTCATGCAGTACTGGGGCGGCCCCCGCACGTACAGCGACGGCCGCGGGCACCCCCGGCTGCGGATGCGGCACGCCCCGTTCACCGTCGACCGGGCCGCCCATGACGCCTGGCTGCGGCACATGCGGGACGCGGTGGACTCCCTCGGCCTGTCCGAGAAGCACGAGACGCAGCTGTGGGACTACCTCACCTACGCCGCCGCCTCGATGGTCAACGCCGCGGACTGAGGCACGCCGCACACCGGCCCCGCACCCCGCCTTCGCCGTCATGATCCGGCCAGGGTTGTCCACAGCCCCCTCCGCCCGCACCGCTCGTCTGCCACTATTCGTTCATCTGTGTGGTGCTGAGCGCGGTAAGGGGGGTCCGTGTCCGGCTTTGTCTTCCTGCGGGTGCGTGCGCACCGTCTGCTGCTGGCCGCTGCCCTGCTCTCGGTGCTGCTCACCACGACCGTGCTGACGACGCTCGCGGCCTTCTCCGGCGCGATCGGGGACGCGGGACTGCGGCAGGCGCTGCGGACCCGCGCCGCGGTGGCCGCCGCACTGCAGGTGAAGGCCCAGCTTCCCCCCGGGGCAAGGAAACCGGCGGACCGGGCGGTCACCCGGGGCGCCCGGCGGGCCTTCGACGGACTGCCGTTCACGGTGCACACCCTGGTCCGCTCCGGGCCGTATGCACTGCCCCGCACGCTGCGGTCGCCGGACACGCGCACGGGTGAGCCGGATCTCACCCACCTCGCGGCCCTGGACCGCTCCCGCCTGACCCTCACGGCCGGCCACTGGCCCGGCCCGGCCTCGCACGGCCGGCTGCCCGTCGCGCTGCCGGAGTCCGCGGCGGCCCGGCTGAGGGTCGCGCCCGGCCGGCGGTTCACCCTCGGCAACCGGCTGTCCGGCCCCGCCCGTCTTGCGGTCGAGGTCACCGGCGTCTACCGGCCCAAGGACCGCACCGACCCGTACTGGAAGCTCGACGACCTCGGCGGGCGAGGGGTGCGCACCGCCGGCTTCACCACGTACGGGCCGCTGCTCACCGATCCGGGGGCGTTCCGCGGCGGCTCGCCGGCCCAGGACTCGGTGGGCTGGCTCGCCACCGCCGACTTCCGCTCCCTGACCGCGGACCGGCTGGCCGCGCTGACCGCCGCCGCCGGTCCGGCGCCCAAGGCGCTGATGGCCGATCCGGCGTTCGCGGGCCGGGCCACCGCCACCACCGATCTGCCCGCCGCGCTGGGGCAGTTGCAGCGGGCGCTGCTGGTGAACCGTTCGACGATCCTGATCGTCGCGCTGCAGCTGATCCTGCTGGCGGGCTATGCCCTGCTGCTGGTCGCCCGGATGCTGAGCACCGAGCGGACCGGCGAGACGGCGCTGCTGCGGGCCCGCGGCGGGTCCCGGCGGCGGATCGCGGGACTGGCCCTGGCGGAGTCGCTGCTGCTGGCCGCGCCGGCCGCGGTCGGTGCGCCGCTGCTGGCCGGACCGCTGATGCAACTGCTGGCCGGCCAGGGCGCCCTGGCCCGTATCGGGCTGCCGCTGGACACCCGGCTGACCGCGCCGGCCTGGCTGACCGGCCTCGGTGTGGCGCTGGGCTGCGCCCTCGCGGTGGCCGCGCCCGCGCTGCTGCGGACCGGGGCGGACGGCCCGCCGCGACGGCGGGCGCTGCCCGGTGCCCCGGGGGTCTCCCCTGCGCGCGCAGGGCTGAAGACCTGGGGAAAGACCGGGGCCGACCTCGGACTGCTGGTGATCGCCGGTGTCGCCTACTGGCAGCTCCAGCGCCAGACGGCGGGCGGCGACGGCACCGGCAGCGGGGTGCTGACCGGGGACACCGCCGGCCAACTGGGCATCGACCCGGTGCTGGTGGCCGCCCCGGCACTGGCGCTGCTCGCCGGTACGGTGCTGACGCTGCGGCTGCTGCCGCTCGCCGCCCGGATCGCCGAGCGGGGCGCGGCCGGCGGCCGGGGGCTGGCGGCGGCGATGGCCGGCTGGCAGATCAGCCGCCGCTCTTCCCCGAGCTCTCACCTTCGTTCGCGCAGGGGAGAGCCCGTCCGCGGCGCCGGCCCCGTGCTGCTGCTGGTGCTGGCCACCGCCCTGGGCATGCTGGCGATCGGCCAGGGCGCGTCCTGGGACCGTTCGCAGGACGACCAGGCCGACTTCCGCGCGGGCGCGGCGGTGCGCGTACTGGCGGGCCGGACACCGCCGTTGGGCCAGGGCGGCGCGTACCAGCAGGTGCCGGGGGTGGCCGCGGCACTGCCCGCCGGGCTGGCCGGCCTGGAGCTGTCGGACGGCGAGTCCTCCTCGCTGCTCGCGCTGGACGCCCGGCGGTCGGCGGGGTCGCTGCTGCTGCGCGGCGATCTGGTGGGCGGCGGCGCGGACGCCCCGAGGGGCCGGGCGGCGGACGGTGTGCTGCGCGCGGTGACGCCGGACGCCGGTCCCCCGGCGGGGGTGCAACTGCCGCCGGACAGCGACCGGTTACGGCTGACCGCCGCGCTGCGCTCGCTGCGGGCGCTGCCGCCGCCCGCCGGCCAGGAGGCGGCCGGCCGCGACACCGGGCCGGTGCCGGCGACCCTCTCCGCGCTCGTCACCGACCGCCACGGCATCCCGTACACCCTGCCGCTCGGCCCGCTCGCTGCCGACGGCGCACCGCACACCCTGAGCGCCGACCTCGGCGCCGCGGCCGGCGCCCCGGCGGGCCGCCCGGCCGGCCCCCTGCGGCTGACCGGTCTGCTCGTCGACGTGGACCAGTCGCGGGTCTCGCACCGTCAGCGGCTCACCGTCACCGCCGTGGAGGCCGCCACCGGCCACGGCCCGTCCCGGCCCCTCACCGCGCCCGCCGGCCTCGCCTGGAAGGCGCGGATCGCCGACGAGAGCAGCTCCGTGGGTGAGCCGTCCGGCCCCAGGGCGGGCCGGGCCGCTGTCCCCGGGGGCGTGCTGCTGTCCCAGACGTACGACACCGGCGCCCGGGTGGAGGACTGGGGGGCCGCGGTGACCACGGTGCGGATCACCGCCGCGCACCCCGCGCGCCCGCCGCTCGCCGCCGTCGCCACCGAGGCGTATCTGCGTGCCAGCGGATCGCGGACCGGCTCCCTCGTCGAGGTGCCGGTCAACGGCCGGCCGCTGAAGGCACGGATCGTACGGGCGGTGCGGGCGCTGCCGGGTCCGGCGGACGCACCGGCCACCGGCGGGCTGCTGGTCGACCTCGGTGCGGTCAACGAGGCGCTGTCCGACCACGGGGCGCTGCCGCTGACCGCCACCGAGTGGTGGCTGCGCCCCCGGCCGGGCACGGCGGCCGAGGTCGTCGAGGCGCTGCGGGCCCGCCCCGACACCGACCCGGGCCAGGTGCTGGTCCGCGACGAGATCGCCGGGCAGCTGCACGACGATCCGCTGGGGCTCGGCCCGCAGACCGCGCTGACCGCGGCGGCCGCGGTCGCGGTGGCCCTGGCGGCCGTCGGCTTCGCGGTCAGCGCCGCGGGGTCGGTCCGTGAACGGGCCCGGGAATTCGCCGTGTTGCGGGCCCTGGGGGCGCCCCGCCCGCAGCTGGCCGGGATGATCGTCGCCGAGCAGGGCGTCCTGATCGCGCTGGCGCTGGGTGTCGGTGCGGCGCTGGGGACGGTGCTGACCCGGGCGGTCGTCCCGCTGATCGTGCTGACCGAGCAGGCGGGCCGCCCGGTGCCGCCGGTGCTGGTGGAGCTGCCGCCGGGCCCGGTGGCCGCGCTGCTCGCGGCGGTCGCGGCGGTGCCGCTGCTGGTCGTCGCGGCGATCGCGCTGCGCCGCGGCGATCCGGTACGGGCCCTGCGCGGCCAAGGAGTGCTGTGAGATGACGAGGCATGGTGTGGGGCCGGTCCGGCGGGGTGAGCGCCGGTGACGGCACGGAACGGGAGGGACCGGCCGCGTCCGGCGCGCGCGGCGGCGCTGGCGCTGGGCGCGCTGGTGCTGGTCACCGCGTTTCTCGCGGCGGCGTTCCCGCGAGGGGTGGCGGCGTACGAGACGCGGGGCGTGCGCCATGCGCTCGGCTCGGTGCCGGCCGGCCAGCGGACGGTGGAGATCACCGTCTCGCGTACGGACGTGACCGAGGGCGACCCCGCGGCCGCCTACGCCGCGGGAGAGCTGACCCGCCAGGACCGGGCGATCCGGGGCCAGTTCCGCGCCCCGCTGCGGATCGTCGGGGGCGAGTCCCTGCACGGCGTACGCACCACCAAGCCGTTGAGCGCACAGGACTCCTGGCTGCCCCGGCCCGACGGCGTCGATCCCGGCCTCTCGCTGTACGCGGCCGCCGGGCTCGGCGCACATGCCACGCTCACCGAGGGCCGGCTGCCGCACGGCGCGGCCCCCGGGAAGCGCACCCTGGAGGCGGCGGTCACCGTCGCCACCGCACGGGCCCTCGCCCTGCACGTCGGCAGCCAACTGCATCTGGAGGGCCTGACGGTACGGATCTCCGGGCTGCTGACGCCGCGCGCCCCGGACAGTGCGTACTGGGCCGTGGACCCGCTGATGACGGCCGCCCGCCAGGATGTGACGCCAGGCCTTCCGCCGCACAGGTTCTGGCGCGCCGGTCTGCTGCTGTCGCCGCAGGACGGCCCGGCGCTGCTGGCCACCGGGGGCGAGCCGGAGAAGTTCTGGCGCTACCCGGTCGACACCCGCGCGCTGACCGGCGGGGACGCCCCGCTGCTGCGGGACCGGCTGCTCTCCCTCGAACACGGCGCGGCACTCGCCCGGTTGCGCGGAGTGGCGGGCAGCGGTGCGCTGGCCGACAGCGCGGTGGACGGTCTGCTGGAGGCCTTCGCGCGGACGCGGACGGCGGTCGCCCCGGTCATCGCGGTGGCCGCGTACGGCATCGGCACCGTCGCGGGGGTGGTACTGCTGATGACCGCCGGGCTGACCGCGGCGCGGCGGCGTGACGAACTGGCCCTGCTGCGGGCCCGTGGTGCGTCACTGGCCGGGCTGGCCGGGCGGCTGGCGGCGGAGACCGGGGTGGTGGCGCTGCCCGCGGCCGCGGCCGGGGGCGGTCTGGCGCTGCTGCTGGTGCCCGGGGAGGCGGTGCTGCCCGTACTGCTGGCGGCGCCCGGGGCCGGGCTGCTGGGGACGCTCGCGCTGCCGTTGCGGGCGGCCGCCGCACACCGCCGTCCGTGCCCCGCGGAGCGCGCCGATGCGGCGGGTGCCCGTCCCTCCCGGCGCCGCATGGTCGCCGAACTGACCGTGCTGGTACTGGCGGTGGGCGCGGTGCTCGCGCTGCGTGGCCGCAGCATGGCGACGGGCGGGGTGGACGCCCTGGTCAGCATCGCCCCGGTGCTGATCGGGGTGATCGCCGCGCTGGTCCTGATGCGCCTCTGGCCGCTCCCGCTGCGGCTGGCGGCCCGTCCCGCCGCCCGCACCGCCGGGCTGACCGGTTTTCTGACGCTGGCCCGCGCGGGCCGCGCCCCGGCCACCGCCGGGCTGCCGCTGCTGGCCCTGGTGGTGGCGCTGACCACGGCGTCCTTCGGCGGCTCGGTGCTGGCCGGGGTCGCCGCCGCACGGGACCATGCGGCGCTGACCGCGGTCGGCGCCGAGGCCCGGATCTCGGCCGGCAAACCGCTCCCCGAGGAGCTGCGGCGGGCGGTCGGCAAGGTGCCCGGCGTCGTGGACGCGGTACCGCTGCGCATCGACGTCCAGGCCGCCGACGACAACGGGCCGCCCCTCTACCTGGTCATCGCCGACGCCGAGGCCTACTCCCGGCTCTCGCGGGCCACCGGCCTGGGCGCGTTCGCCGCGCAGGAGCTGGCCGACCCGGGCGGCGACCGGCCGCTGCCCGCGCTGGTGTCCCCCCGTTTCCTCACCCGCTTCGGGCGCGCGCCGATGGCCCTGCAGCCGGAGTTCGGCCAGCTCGTCATCCGCCCGCGGACCGTACGCGCCGACACCCCGGCGCAGCCCGGCGGCGACTTCGTCGTCATCGACGCCGGGAGCGTCGCCCGCCGCCACCCGGACACCTACCGCGACCCCGCCACCGGGCCCTCCACCCTCCTGCTGTCCGGCCGCTCCCTGGACACCGGTGCGCTGCGCTCCGCCGTACGCGCCCACACCCCGGCGTCGGCGCCCGTCCGTCTGGCGCTGCGCTCCGCCGTACGCGCCGAGTTCGCCGACTCGCCCCTCCAGCAGGGCGCGGTGCGCCTCTACACCGCGGCGGTCGCGGCCGGCGCCGGCTTCGCCCTGCTCGCCCTGCTGCTGTCCCTTCTCCAGGCCGCCCCGCAGCGCACCCAACTCCTGGCCAGGCTGCGCACGATGGGGCTGCCCCGGGCCCAGGGGCAGCGTCTGCTGATTCTGGAGGCGCTGCCGCAGGCACTGCTCGCGGCCCTCGGCGGCGCGCTGGCCGGCGCCGTCACGATCCGGCTGCTGGGCCCCGGTACGGACCTCACCGCGCTCGCCCTCCCCGGTACCTCGGGCGGCGGTGCACCGGGCACCGTACGACTGCACACCGATCCCGCGTCCCTGCTGCTGCCGTCGGCGGGCGTGGTCGCCCTGGCCCTGGCGGTCGCCCTGGCCCAGGCCTGGCTGAGCGGGCGGCGGCGCGAGAGCACCGAGTTGAGAGCGGGGGACACCCGATGACCACACGGCCCGACGACACACCGCCCGGCGCACCCGTCCCCGGGGCGGCCCCGGCCTCCCCGCCCCGGCCCGCCGCGCCCACCAGCCTGGCCGAGCTGGAGCGGCGCGCGGCCTCCCGGCGCGGGCGGCCCGCCTACGGGCACGACGCGCTGATCGCCTGCGACCGGCTGGTACGGGTCTTCGCCACCGACGGGGTGGAGGTGCAGGCCCTCCAAGGGCTCGATCTTCTGGTCGCGGAGGGCGAGTTGATGGCGCTGGTCGGGGCGTCCGGCAGCGGCAAATCGACCCTGATGAACATTCTGGCCGGCCTGGACGTGCCGACCGCGGGCGCCGCCACGGTCGCCGGCCGCGATCTGCTGACGATGGACGCCAAGGCCCGGCTCGGCTACCGCCGCGATGTGGTCGGTTTCGTCTGGCAGCAGACCGCCCGCAATCTGCTGCCGTACCTGACGGCCCTGCAGAACGTGATGCTGCCCATGCAGTTGCGGGGCGGCCGGCGGCGGGCGGCCCGTACGAAGGCGGCCGAGGAGCTGTTGTCGATGCTCTCGCTCGACCACTGCCGGGACCGGCGTCCGCACCAGCTCTCCGGCGGCGAGCAGCAGCGCACCGCCATCGCGGTGGCGCTGGCCAACACCCCGTCCGTCCTGCTGGCCGACGAGCCGACCGGTGAGCTCGACTCGCACACCGCCGAGCAGGTCTTCACGGCCTTCCGCACCGCCAACGAGGAGCTCGGCACCACGATCGTGATCGTCACCCACGACCAGGCGGTGGCCGGCGAGGTCCGGCGCACGGTCGCGATCCGCGACGGCCGTACGTCCTCAGAGGTTCTGCGGCGCACCGAACGGGACGCCGCGACCGGCCAGGAGTCCCTGGTGGCACGCGAGTACGCGATGCTCGACCGGGCGGGCCGGCTCCAGCTGCCGGCCGAGTACACCAGCAGTCTGGGCATGGCACACCGCGTCCTGCTGGAGCTGGAGAGCGATCACATCGGCGTGTGGCCGGACCACACGGCAGACGGCGCGGCACGGTCCCGGGACGGGGTCGAGGGCGGGGGCGGGGGCAGCAGCGAACAGACGGACGGGGGCGCGGGCGAGAGCGGCTGACCGGACTCAACGCGAGCCGTCTCCGGTTCCGCCGTTCCGCCGCCTCACCGGGCAGTGCCCTCCGGCCTCCCAGCCGGCCGTCCCGGTCTGATCAGATCAGACCGGTGTCACCGTGAGACCCGACAGCCCGGTCAGCCCCGCCGGGCCGCCGGTCCGTACGGCGATCGACCCGTACGGGGTGCTCAGCCGCAGCCAGCCGGCCGCGGACAGCAGGCTCAGCGGCCGGTGTTCGGGCTGCGGGGGCCTGGCGCCGGGAGCGGCGGCGCCGGCCGCGAGCGCGTCGGCCCGTATCGGGCGCAGAAAGCCCAGCGACTGCGCGGCATGGGCGGCGCGCAGCGGGAGATGGGTGTCGCCGAGGGTGCGCGACCAGATTTCCCGGCCGATGCGGTCCCGTTCGGTGCGGGTGCGGTGCTGCGGCGGCAGTGCCTCGTCACGGGCGCGGAATTCGGCGACCGCGGCGGCCACCGCACGCACCAGGGCCTCGGGCGCGGGCAGCCCCGGCACCCGCTGCCAGCCGCCGCGCGGCGGCAGCAGCCCGGTCCACGGCGGACCGGTGACGGCAGCGGGCACGGTCAGCGCATCCGTCGAACCGTCCACGCCTTCGAGCAGTTCACCGGCGGACACCGTCCGGTCCAGGGTGGTGTCGTCGGCGAGCCGGGCGGTGCGGATCGCCAGCACCTCGAAGGACGGCGGGCGGCCGAAGACGGCGAGCACCCCGTCGCCGGCCTGGAGCCGTACCGCAGCGGCCCGGTCGTAGTGGATCAGGCGGGCGAGGAAGGCGGCGAGATCCGCCGCCTCCCCTGCATCTGCCAGGTGCAGCGCCGTCATACCGCGACGGATCCCCCCTGATGCGCGGCGTCGTCCAGATACTCCTTGAGGATGCCCTTCTCCTCCGCGGTGAGGCGGCGGGGACGCTCCTCGGTGAAGTTGTACGGCACGACGACGGTCGAGGCCCGCAGGTAGAGGGTGTCCTCGTCCTTGACCTCATAGCCGACGGTCATCGACGCGGCGCTGATCTTCTTCACCCACAACTCGACGGTCACCGGGGCGTGCCGGTGGACCAGCGGCCGCACATAGTCGATCTCGTGCCGGGCGACGACCGAGCCGCCCGTGAACGACGGGCTGCCGCCCCCCGGCGCCAGCCGGCGCATGAAGTCGATCCGCGCCTCTTCGAGGTAGCGGACGAACACCGCGTTGTTGACATGGCCGAACGCGTCCATGTCCGACCAGCGCAGGGGGCAGGAGTAGAGGTGTCGCACGCCGGTCAGCCCCGGGTGAGCTTCTTGTACGTGGCGCGGTGCGGGCGGGCCGCATCCGCACCGAGGCGCTCGACCTTGTTCTTCTCGTACGATTCGAAGTTGCCCTCGAACCAGAACCACCGGGACTCGCCCTCGTACGCCAGGATGTGCGTGGCGACGCGGTCGAGGAACCAGCGGTCGTGGGAGACGACCACGGCGCAGCCCGGGAACTCCAGGAGCGCGTTCTCCAGCGAGGACAGGGTCTCGACGTCGAGGTCGTTGGTGGGCTCGTCGAGGAGCAGCAGGTTGCCGCCCTGCTTGAGGGTGAGCGCCAGGTTGAGGCGGTTGCGCTCACCGCCGGAGAGCACACCGGCCGGCTTCTGCTGGTCCGGGCCCTTGAAGCCGAACGCGGAGACATACGCCCGCGAGGGCATCTCGACCTGGCCGACGTTGATGTAGTCGAGCTCGTCGGAGACCACGGCCCACAGGGTCTTCTTGGGGTCGATGTTCTCGCGGCTCTGGTCGACGTAGGAGATCTTGACGGTGTCGCCGACCTTGATGTCGCCGGAGTCCGGGGTCTCCAGACCCTGGAGCATCTTGAACAGCGTGGTCTTGCCGGCGCCGTTCGGGCCGATGACGCCGACGATGCCGTTACGGGGCAGGGTGAAGCTCAGGTCGTCGATGAGGACCTTCTCGCCGAAGGCCTTGTTGAGCTTCTCGACCTCGACGACGACATTGCCCAGACGCGGGCCCGGCGGGATCTGGATCTCCTCGAAGTCCAGCTTCCGCATCTTGTCGGCCTCGGCAGCCATCTCCTCGTAACGCGCCAGGCGCGACTTGGACTTGGCCTGCCGCCCCTTGGCGTTGGAGCGGACCCACTCCAGCTCTTCCTTCAGACGCTTGGCGCGCTTGGCGTCCTTCTGGCCCTCGACCTTGAGGCGGGAGGCCTTCTTGTCGAGGTACGTGGAGTAGTTGCCCTCGTAGGGGTGCAGGCGGCCGCGGTCGACCTCGCAGATCCACTGGGCGACGTGGTCGAGGAAGTACCGGTCGTGGGTGACGGCGACGACGGTGCCGGGGTACTTGGCGAGGTGCTGCTCCAGCCACTGCACGGACTCGGCGTCCAGGTGGTTGGTGGGCTCGTCGAGGAGCAGCAGGTCGGGGGACTCCAGCAGCAGCTTGCACAGCGCGACGCGGCGGCGCTCACCACCGGAGAGGTTGGTGACCTGCCAGTCTCCGGGCGGGCAGCCCAGCGCGTCCATGGCCTGCTCGAGCTGGGTGTCCAGGTCCCACGCGTTGGCGTGGTCGAGGTCCTCCTGGAGCTTGCCCATCTCCTCCATGAGCTCGTCGGAGTAGTCGGTCGCCATCAGCTCGGCGACCTCGTTGAAGCGGTGGAGCTTGCCCATGATCTCGGCGGCGCCGTCCTGCACGTTCTGCAGCACGGTCTTCGACTCGTCCAGCGGCGGCTCCTGCAGGAGCATGCCGACGGTGTAGCCCGGGGAGAGAAACGCGTCACCGTTCGACGGCTGCTCGAGACCGGCCATGATCTTCAGCACCGTGGACTTACCGGCGCCGTTGGGACCCACGACACCGATCTTTGCGCCCGGCAGGAAGCTCAGCGACACGTCATCGAGGATGACCTTGTCGCCGTGCGCCTTGCGCGCCTTGCGCATCGTGTAGATGTACTCAGCCAAGAGAAACCGTCCGGCAGATTGGATCGATCAGGGTCTGTGCGGCACCGCCCCAGGGCCATCGTGCGTGGCGACCATGGGAGGGCAGATACACCCCATCTTGCCGTACGCCTGCGCTCAGGCGGAAACGAGTAGGTCAGAGCGCCCCTGCTCAGCACCGACCTGCTACGACTCGGTGTCCACTTCATTGCCCTCTGTCAGCGTTGATCACTTCCGGGCGGGCCTCTGCCGGAGAACACCGAAGGCCGGAGAACGCCGAAGGCCCCGGAGTGCTGATGCGCTCCGGGGCCTTGGGGTACTTCACCGGCGACCGCCCACTCACCCTCGGGTCATCGAGTGGTCGCCACGTACGGCCGGACGCCGGGGGTCACCGGCCGCCGGGTGTCACTGGGCGGGGGTGCCGGCCTTCTTCTTACGGAGGAAGAACACCGCGGCGCCGCCGACCACCACGAGGACGACCGCGATGCCCGCGATCATCGGGGTGGCATTGCTGGAGCCGGTCTCGGCGAGGTCGCCGCCCTTGTCCCCTCCGGTGTCCCCACCGGTGCTGCCGCCGACCGAGGCCGGGCTGGGCTGGCTGGAGGGCTTGCCGCCGCCACTGCCGGCTGTCTTGCAGTCCAGGACCCCGGAGAACGACTTCTTGAAGCCGCCCTCACCCTTGATCGTGATGTTGTACGGCTGGTCCTCGGCCACCGGAACGGTCACGGTCTGCGACTTGCCCGGGGCGATCTCGTATTCCTTGCCGGAGAGCTGGAAGCGGAACGCCTCATCGCCCTTGTTGCTCGCCGTGACGTCCACACCGCCCTTGGCGCAGTTCTTCTCGGCGGTGATCGCCGGGATGGCGCCCTGCTTCTTCCAGGAGAACGTGGCGGCCGCGGAGACCGTGGACTCGCTGGAGCCGGCCAGGATCTGGGTCTGGCTCTTGGCGTGCTCACCGATACCGGTGAAGGCGCGGCCGACCGGGACCTTGGTGGCGGCCTGCGCGGTCAGCGAGCTGCTGCCGTCCGCGGCACCCGCAGGCACGTCGAAGAACAGCTGGGTGCCGTCGGTCGCGCTGGTGACCGGCTTGCCGTCCTTGCCGACGACCTTGGCACCGGCAGGCACACCGGCGGCCGGGGAGATCGTGACGCTGTCGGCGTTGGTGTGCACGGTGACCGGGCCGAGCTTGCTGCCGGACTTGCCGGAGACGGCCGGCGGGTCGAGCGTGAGCGAGGCCTTGGGCTCGGCGACGTTCTGCGCGCTCTTCTCGAGGTAGTCGGCGAGCTTCTCGGCTGCCGGGTCGACCGCGTCCACCTTGGCGTGGTCGGAGAAGCGCCAGATCGCGACCTGGGTGCCGGCCGCGGCGGTCTTCTCGGTGAGGTTCCCGGCACCGGCCTTCGTGGCGAGCGCGGCCAGGTCGTTCACCTGCGGGTACGAGTTCTGCAGAATCCAGCGGATCTTGCCCGCGTCCCCGTTGTTGTGCAGCGACGAGGCGCTCCAGGGCACTTCCTGGTACTTCGCCTGCTGCTGCGTCGGGTTGTGGATGTCGATGCAGTACGTCTGGAGCGTGCCGCCGTTGTCGACCGCCATCTCGAAGAGGCCGGCGCCTACGCGCTGGTCCCCTCCGTCGTTGTGCACGACCGCCTGATCGAAGGTCTTCAGACCGCCGAGCGTGGCGGTGGCACCCCCGTGGGCGGGGGTGGCCTCGTCCGCCGCGGCAGGCCCCGCGGTGGCTATCGCACCCGCCGCGACCAGGCCGGAGGCCACGACCGCGGCAGCAAGGCGGGCTGCGCCCCGCCTCTTCATCGAAAGCATGAAATTCCCCTCTGGGCGAGGCGGTCGAGTGGGAGAGGTTGCCTCGCCGGAAAGATCCCAAAGAACTCAACAGCCGAACACGTCAGCCCCCGTGAGTACTTGTCGGATCTTATGGAGCAGGTGCATCAGGGTCCCCAGTAATGGCATCCCATAAGCGATCCGAATCGCAATCGTTACCGACAACGGGCACCCTGACTTGGCATTATCGACAAATCTCCGGAACTTTTCAGGGCACAGCCGCCTTCTCGGGTGTATGGGTCATCGGTGGAGGCGGTGCGATGGAGCCCCCCGGAGGCTCGGCGACGGCTGCAATCCCGCTGGTCGCAGGCGTTTTGGCGACCGTGGATGCCTTGGCGACCGACTGTTGCTTGGGAACTGGGCGGGCTCTGGCGCCCCTCCGTGTTCGGGAGGCCGACTGTGCGTTGGCAGCCGTCTGCGCCTTGGCGGCCGTCTGCGTCTTGGCGGCCTCTGGTGCGTTGGCGGCCGTCGGTGTGTTGGCGGCCGTCCGGGTGTGGGCCTCCGGCAACGGGCCCTCCCATAAATCTTGTTGCGACGGTGGAGAGGGGCGCCGTGGTGGCGATGGCTGCGGAGGCAGGGACGGGGGCGGAGGCGGAAATGGAAGCGGAGGCGGAGGCGGGGACGGGGGCGATTGCGATGGATGCGGTTGCGGTTGCGGTGGTGAGGACGAGTCCGGGGCCGCCGGGGACGATTGCAGTGCCGGAGAGGCCTCCCGCGCCGGGAAAGCTTCCGGTGCCGGGGAGGATTGCGGCGCCGGGGACGATTGCGGTGCCGGGGACGATTGCGGTGCCGGGGCCGGCGCTGGGCCCGAGGACGGTTCCGGTGCCGGGGAGGATCGCTGAGCCGGGGACGGCGGGCCGTCCGCTCCCGTACGCACCGCCCGGAGGACTCTCCGGAATGCGGCGGTGCCACGCGTGAGGTCGTGGCCGATCGCCACGGCGTCGACCTCCGCCGAGAACCAGCGCTGGCCGCCCTTCTCGGGTGGCTGCTCCCCCTCCCGCAGCCGTAACCGTCCCTGGACGATGAGTGGTTCCCCCACCGCCACCGAGGCCGCCACATTGTCGGCGAGCCCACGCCACGACCGGACCGTATAGAAACTCGTCTCCCCGTCGGTCCAGCGTTCCTGCGCCTTGTCCCACCTGCGGGACGTCGCCGCCAGCCGGAACCTCGCGACCGTCACCCCCACCGCCGTCAGCCGGTGCTCCACCGCCGTCGCCGCGTTCCCCACCAGCGTCACCATCGTGTCGTTCACCTGATACGCCTCCCCCGTGTCCTGCGCTCGCTCTCCTCACGTACGGCTCGCGTCACGTACCGCTCTTGTCGCGGACCGCTGTCGTCACGTACCGCTCGCGCTGCGTTGATCTCATGCTGCACGGATTCGGCGAGCGCCGCGGCGGCCTGTGGATGGGTGACCGGCTGTGGACAACTCGGCCACCCGGAAGGGGGAGCACGACGGTGTTCACAGCCCGCGGATCACCGTCGTCCCTCCCCACCGCCTGCCGGTAGCCGTCGGGCCGGGCCTTCCCCGCCCCTCCCCGCCATTCCCCGCCCCTCCCCGGTCACCGGCGACCGCCCCACCCGCCCCGCCCGCCCCGCCGGTCACCAACTCCCGCATCCGCCCGCCCGTTGCTTCCGTTCCGCCGTCACGCGCCCGATGCCACCGCGTACTGCTCCCGCACCTCGCGATAGCGCAACAGCTCGGCGGCGACCGGCTCCAGCACCCGCGCCCGCCCGCACGCCGCCGCCGCACTCCGCAGCCGCCGCTCGGCGTCCTGCCCGTAACGCCGGGCCGGACCGCGCGCCACCACCCGGCACATCCACGCCAGCGCCGGCCCGCCCACCGACCCGAGCACCGCGGGCAGCAGCCCGGAGATCCAGGCCGCCGCGTCGCCCACGCCCGTGACCGCACCCAGCAGCCACAGGACACCGACAACTTGGAGCACGGACAGCATTCCCTGGAGCGAGGCGGCAACCGTCCACCATCGGGGCTTCACGGCCGGTCCGCCCTGTAGCGACTCCTCGGCATCCGCCGCCACCTTGTCCAGCGCCTCCGGCAGCCCATAGGCACCGCGGTCCGCCGCGTCGCGCACCGCGTGGGCCCAGGGCGCCGGCAACCCGTGCGCCGCCTCGGCAGCCACCGTGCGGACGGCGTGCTCCACCACCGGCCGGGCCGCCGCCCGGCCGTCCGCCGCCGGCGCCCCCCCCTCACCGGCCGCAACCCCGTCAGCACGCGGCAGCCCGGTCTCCCACTGCCGCCCCACCAGGCCCTGCCGCATGCCGGTCCGCCCGGAATCGGTCAGTCCCTCGGCCTCCTCGCCGTTCCACTCTCTACGGTTCCGCCCCACTCCCGCCCGCCTGGTACGGCCCCGCCCCACGCCGACCAGCCCCGCATCGGTCCGCCCGGCACCTCCCAACCCGGCGCCCGTACACCCTCCCCGGGAAGCCCCCACCCCCGCCGTCCCCGCTCCCGCAGTCCCCGCCCCCGTCATCCCCACATCGGTCATCCCCACCCCGAAGCCACGGGCCCCCCACCGGCTCCCCCGCCGCCCCCGCATCCGCATCCGCGACCACGGAGACCCACAGGCACGCTCCGCGTACCGCAGCCAATCGCGTTCCGCCGCCCGCCCGGTGGCCACCGCCCCCACTGCCTCCGCCAACCGGTCGTCGAACTCCGCACGGGCCCGTTCGGTCAGCCCGACCCGGCTCTGCGCCACGTACACCGACCGCAACCGCTCGGTCGCCGCATCCACATCCGCTGCCAGCCGCCGGTCCGCCGCACCCCGTTCCGCGACGAACTGGCCGAGCGCCTCCCGCAGTTCCCCCACGCCCCTGCCGGTCGCGGCGGACAGCGCGAGCACCGCCGCCCCGGGCTCCCCGTGCTCGCCGAGCGCCAGCCCGTCCTCGTCCAGCAGCCGGCGCAGATCGTCCACCACCTGGTCGGCGGCGTCTCCGGGCAGCCGGTCCACCTGGTTGAGGACGACGAACATGACCTCGGCGTAGCCCGCCAACGGCCGCAGATACCGCTCGTGCAGCACCGCGTCCGCGTACTTCTCCGGGTCCACCACCCAGATCACCGCGTCCACCAGCTCCAGCATCCGGTCCACCTGAGCGCGGTGCTCGGTGGCCGAGGAGTCGTGGTCGGGCAGATCGATCAGGATGAGTCCGCGCAGCTCGGAGCTGCCGTCCGCCGGGGCGTGCCGACGGTGGGTGGGCACGCCCAGCCGGTGCAGCAGCCCGTCCGCGCCCGGCCGGCTGCCCGGCCAGACACAGGCCACCGGCTCCGCGGTCGTCGGCCGACGCGGCCCGACCTGCGAACGATTCGCTCCGGCCAGCGCGTTGAACAGCGACGACTTACCGCTGCCGGTCGCCCCCGCGATGGCGACGACGGTGTGCTCACCGGACAGCCGGTACCGCTCGTCCGCCGTCTCCAGTACCCGGCCCGCGCCCTCCAGCGTCCGCCCGTCCAGCCGGGTCCGGGACAGCGCGATCAACTCCCGCAACGCATCCAGCCGCCCGCGCAGCCCACCCCCCGCGGCGCGCCGCCCACCGTCCGCGACCCACCGGTACGCGCCTCCGCCACCGGTCTCCACATCGGCCGGCGAACGCGGCTGCACCATCGCCTCCATGCGCGCATCGGCACGCGCCCCGCCACGTGCTCCCTCAACACGCGCCCTCTCCATACGGGATTCCGCGCCATGACCTTCCGCGCCACGGGATTCCGGGGCTCGGGTTTCCCTGGCACGAGCCCCTTCGGCCAGGGACCCGCCTCCCGCCCGCACACCGGACTCGGCACGGGCCCCGACCGACGCGGCTGCCCCTGCCGCAACACCCGCCCCAACGGGCGGCTCCCCCCGCGTCCCCGGCCTGGGCACACCCGCATCCCGCGCCCGCCGCGCAATCAACCCGTCATCCCACGCCCCGCCCACACCCACATCCACACCCACGTCCACACCCACGTCCACGCCCACCCCTGGCACAGCCGATTCCACAGCCGAACCCACAGCCGCTCCAGGCTCCTGCTCCACCATCGACACCGCAGCCCCCTGAGCCTCCCGAGCCTCCGCAGCCCCCACAAACTCCCCAGAAGTCACAGGCACCACAAGCACCGCAGACTCTGCACCCACCACAGGCTCCCCCTCCACGGCAGACGCCACCGTCCCCACCGTCCCCACCGACTCCCCCGGCCTCCCACCTCCCCCGGACACCTCACCCACCACCGGCGCCTTGCCATCCACGGGCGCCTTACCGACCACCGACATCACGCCCCTCACCGACATCACGCCCCTCATCGACGCCACCCCCTCAACCGACATCACGCCCGCCCCCGCCGCCTCGCCGGTCTCCCCCTCCCCCGTCCCCCGCCCGTTGTTCCCCGAGCCCTCCCCGGAACCAGCCACCTCGGAATCGCTCACCCCGACACCTCCTCCTTCTCCATCGCCCTCGCCCGCTCCTCCGCCTGCCGCGGCTCCGGCCGCGCTTCCTGCCCCGTCTCCTTCTGCTTTTCCTTCTGCAATACGGACAGCGCGGCGATCAACTCCGCCTGCTGGTCCAGTGGCACGGTCAGCTGGTCCAGCGGTGCCAGCCGCCGCTCGCGCTCACCGTCCAGCGCGCGCTCCAGATACGTGGCCAGGAGCCGACCGCCGCGCTCGCAGAGCCGCAACGCGGTCTGGGCGCCCAACAACTCGGCGAGGTTCTCGCCCGCCGTACGGGCGCGCCGGCCGCCGAGGAGAGCGGTGGCCAACAGCGCGGCCGATTCCTCCGGCTCCACCGACCCCGCGCGCTCCCCGGCCTGTCCGGCGCGCGCCTCACGGGTCTCCTCCTCGGCCAGCTCCTCCAGACAGCGCCGCCAGCGCCGGACGATCACACCGAGCCGGCCGCCCGCCCCCGAGGCACCCACGGCGGCCGTCAGCGAGACCTCGGCCGCCGCGGGATCCCGCCGCCAGGCCTCCGCGGCCCGCTCGTCGGCCTCGTCCACGGCGCAGGTCAGCAGCGAGGTCAGCCCGTCGGTCAGCGCGTCGAGCAGCTCGTCCGACCGGCCGTCGAGCCCATGGTCACGCCAGTGGGCGCGCGCGTCCCCGGACAGCACCTCACCGGCCGCGACCTCCTGCCGTACCCGCACCGCGGCCCGCTCGTACGCCTCCTCGACCCGGCCGGCCAGCCGCAGGGCCGCGGCGTGCTGGGCGGCGGCGGCCCCGGCCAGCGCCGGCAGCCGGCTGCGCAGCGAAGCGATCACCCCGGCGGCCGTACGCTCCGCCGCGGCGGCTCGGGCGACGGGGTCCTGGGCATGCCGCTCCAGCCAGCCCCGCAGCGCCGCGACGGCCGTGGCGGGCAACAGCCCGCTCCCCCCGCCGGCCGACTCGGGCAGCTCGGGAATGGTGAACCGGGGGACATGGCCGAGACCCGCCCGCTGGAGCAGTTCGGCATAGCGCCCGGAGATGTCGGTGGCGATCTGATGCGGCACCCGGTCCAGCACGGTCACCAGCGTGACGTCGTACTCCTTGGCCGTACGCAGCAGATGCCACGGCACCGCGTCCGCGTACCGGGCGGCCGTGGTGACCAGCACCCATACATCCGCCGCGCAGATCAGTTCGGCGGCCAGCTCCCGGTTCCGCGCGACCAGGGAATCGATGTCCGGCGCGTCGAGCAACGCCAGTCCGCTGGGCAACGCCGGATCGGTCTCGATCCGCACCGTCAGCATCCCCGTCTCGGCCCCGGCGCCCACCGCGCCCGGGCCCGCGTCCCTCCCGAGACCTACGCCGCTCCCCGCACCCACACCGTCGTACGCCCCCAGCCCGTGCCCCCCATCGGGCTCACGCTGCCCCCCATGAGGCCCACGATCCGCACTGGTCCCGTGGGCCATATGGGCACCCTGCCCGCCGACCTCCCCATGCCCCCCGCCGGCCGCCGGCCCGGCCATGCCATGGCCCCCGACCCCGTAGTCCCCCCGGTCCAGGCCACCGCCGGCCGCATACTCGCCCTCGCCGCCGTCATCCTGCTCAGGGACCCACACCCGGGCCAGCTGCGGCAGGACGCGTGGTCCGGCGAACCAGTGGAGATCGTCGGGGTGGCAGACCAGCACCGGCGTACGCGTCGTCGGCCGCAGCACCCCGGCCTCCGAGACCCGGCGCCCCACCAGCGAATTGACCAGCGTGGACTTGCCCGCACCAGTCGATCCGCCGATCACTGCGAGCAGCGGGGCCTGAGGAGAGCGCAGCCGGGGAATCACATAGTCATCGAGCTGGGCGAGCAGCTCGGCCCGGTTGCGCCGGGCGCGGGCAGCGCCCCGGAGTGGCAGTGGGAAGCGGGCGGTGTCGACGCGGTCGCGCAGAACGGACAGTGCGTCGATCAGCCGGGGTCGTACGTCCAAGGTCGCCACATGTGCAGAATGCCCAATTTCGTTAGGTTTTTGAAGCGTATAACCCCTCGTGCGCGCCGCGAGAACCCCCACAGATCGGGATAAGTGACGCGCGAGACGTCCGCGACAAGTGAGGCGCAGGCATAACGAGTGCACAACACCCGCCGCACGAGGCGCCAAAAACGGTGCAGGATTCGTACCTGCCTGCGATTATCGGGACCGCTTCACCGAACCTCCACAACGTGCCACGGAGGTGAAGCAACCGGGACGAGGCACCCGGACCTCTATCCTTGACCGCGGTCCGTGATCCACGTCCACATCCGGCCCCCGTAGCTCAGTGGATAGAGCAGGTGCCTTCTAAGCACTTGGCCGCAGGTTCGAGTCCTGCCGGGGGCGCCATCGCCCGTACTGTGCCCAGCCCTCCCTTGTGGAGGGCTTTTTTGCTGGTCAGGGGCGGTTTAGCGGACGCGTCGTGGCAGCTTCGGCAGGGCCGGAACGGCTCCCGGCGGCGAGGGCGTCAGTCCGGCTGACGCGGGTTTTGAACGGCTCTCCGCGGCTGGTTTTCCCGAAAACTTCCCGAAGTTTTTCGACGGTCCCTTCACAGCTGCGGGCACGGTGGGCAGCCGCTGAGGCTCTTCGATCCGCCCCTGGAGTTCGGTCAGCTGTCCGGTGATGCAGCGCGTGTAGGTGGCCAGGAGGACGGGGACGCTGTTGCCCGCCCAGGCGGCGACCTGGGCCGGCGGGATGCCGTTGTTGAGCCACGTCGTCAGGCAGGTGTGGCGAAGGTCGTACGCACGCTTGCCGACGGGCGAGCTGTACTCGTGCTCGATGAGGACGGCCTTTCGGGCCTTGCGCCAGACCCGGCAGAACACCGATCCGGCGAGGAACTTGACGGCTCCGGGTCGGCAACGTCGTCCGTCCCACCTGTGTGCGCCTCTGCGCACTTGCATGCTCCTTGCGCCTCGCCCATACCTTCACGGCGTTCGCGAAGCACCCGTACGAATCGTGGGGGACTCATTGAAGCCTGCCAACAAAGTACTTCTGGATCTGCTCGAGTCGTCGAACATCTCCGTCCGCTCCAACGACGAGCTGATCGGGAAGGTGGAGACAGCCATCGTGGCGGACGACAAGACGAGAAAGGAGAACGGGGACGAACTCCTTCGCCGCAAACCGCACCTCGCCACGATCCCGCGCGCAGAACTCAGCCGCCAGATGCAAGTGAACCTTTGGGACGTCCTGCACACGCTCGGCCGGGCGACGGCACTGTCGTGGCGGGGTGCGGGACGGGGACTGGCCGAGCGCTGGGGATCCCTCAAGTACAACCAAGCTCTGGAAGGCGGTGACAATGCCTTCCTGGGCCTGACCGACGAAGGTCGGCAGATCGCAGAGCAGTACAAGAACCTACAGTCCAGCGAGCTCGGCGTCGGCTTCGCCCTCACGCTCGCCAAGCACATGCTGGGCCAGCGGTTCCCCGAGCACTCCGTGACGATCGTCCCTGCGGACACGGCACTGCGCGCAGGTTGGGCCCTCACCAGCAGGGACAAGGGCCACAAGGTCAAATACCGCTACCGGCCGCAGTACTTCGCGGAGGTCTGGCGCACCGGCGAGCCGTCCCTCGTCATCCCCATCGCCTCCAAGGGCAACCACGGCAACGCAGCGACCTCGGCCGGCCAGTTGGCATCTGCGTCGGTCCACGCTGAGGCGGTGCATGTCGGCGAATGGAACGACACCCCCAGCCCGCTGTTCAGCACGGAGCTGCCGCCGGACGGCACCGTGACGGTCCACGCGCTCCAGGCTCCGGGCCATGGCGGATGGCTGGTCAGCCCTTCCGGAGAAACGGAACCGAATCTGGACGCTAGTGTTCTGAGTTAGGAATTCGTTTCAGATAGCCGGCGAGGCGTTCGAGGATCTCGTCGGCGGTCTTCGTCCAGACGTATGGCCTGGGGTTGG
>NZ_JBEZHQ010000034.1:0-94277 GCF_040650675.1 Streptomyces sp. NPDC048637 | reverse complement strand
CCCATCGGGGCGTGCGCTGCGGCCGATGCCTCACGGCAGCTGCGGCGTGCACACAACCCGGTGAACCTTCCCGGCCAGAGCACTAGTTCGGAGAAGCAGTGTGGAGTTGTACTTCAGGACCTGCTCGGTATCGGGTGCCGTGGGCTGATTCATCGGGTCCGTGAAATCCTCATCCGAAGACGCTCCTTACCGCCGCAACCACGGAATCGGGCTCCGGCTCTCCGCTCCCTGCACCGGCCTCGTCGCCGGACAGGGACTGATCGGTGTAGCTCACCGTATGGGGCGACGCCGAGCAAGTTGCTTCAGTTTGTACGCCCACGCGACAGCACAAGGAGCAACGGCCGGATGAACTACCACTCGACATCCGGCAGTTCATGGCGACGCATCGACGCATCGACGCATCACTCAACCATGATCCACCATGCAAGATCATTTGATGACACCACCGGGCCCCCGCGGCCCGGCTATCGCCCAGCCCCGGCCTGGTACGGGATCAGGGGCCAGGCCGGCTCGACTATCGCCTGTGGGTCACCGGAGCGTCGCAAATACGCCTGGAACGAGGCGGCTTGGTCGGCGGCCGCCTGCTCCTGGAGGGCGTGCAGTGCGCGGGGCGACGGGAGGGCGACGGCCGGGTACTTCTCCCCGATGCGCCGGGCGACCCCGGCCGCGGCCGCCGCGTCGGCGCCCGCTTCGTGTGCGCCGTCCAGCCGGACGCCGTAGTGGCCGCAGAGCGCCTGGAGGGCGCGCTTGCCCTTGCGGTAGCGGTCCACGTGCTTGTCCAGGACGAGGGGGTCGATGACCGGCGCGGGTGCGTGTCCGAGGCGTTCGGTCAGGGTCCGCAGACCGTGGCGCCGGCACTCGCGGTCCAGGAGCGAGAGGTCATAGCGCGCGTTCATCACCACCAGCGGGATGTCCGCGCGCAGGGCATCGGCCAGCGCCTCGGTGATTTCCTCTATGGCGGTCCCCGGCGGGCGCCCGTGCTCTTGGACATATGCGGTCGAAATGCCGTGGATGGCCGCCGCCTCGTCGGGAATCGGCACCCCCGGATCGAGCAGCCACGTCAGCTTTGCGGCCGGTCGGCCGTCCCCCTCCAGCCGGAGCAGGGCCGCGGTGACGATGCGGTCCTGCTCGACGTCGGTGCCGGTGGTCTCCAGATCGAAGCCGACCAGCAGCCCCTGATGCCAGCTCATGCCGAACCCTCACTTCGCCCGGCCTCGCACTCGCTCGGCGCGCACCCTTCCCTGACGATCCCCCGGCCTTCGACCGGGGGGACGCCCATGCCGCACTCACTCATGCGAGACCTCCTTCGGTGGTACTTCCCCCGTTGCTCGTTCACTCTCCCACGCACCACTGACAATCCACCGGCCACCTGTCGCGGCAGGGAGCCCACGGCCCGCCGCGCCCCTAGGCTGACCGCCATGGACCTACGGCTGGCAGGACACGGCGCGCTGGTGACGGGCAGCAGTTCGGGTATCGGGGCCACGATCGCCGAGACGCTGGCGGACGAGGGGTGTGACGTCCTCGTCCACGGGCGGAATGCGGGGGCCGCGGCGGCCGTCGCCGAGCAGGTCGCGGCCCGCGGTGTGCGGGCCGAAGTGGTGCTCGGTGATCTGACGGAACCGGGCGTCGCCGAGCAGGTCGCTCTCACCGCACGCGACTTCGGGGCCCACATCCTCGTCAACAACGCCGGTCCGTTCGCCGAGCACGACTGGGAGAGCTCCCGGCCGTCCGACTGGCGGACCGCCTTCGAGGGGAACGTCCTGCCGACGGTGCGGGTCAGCCAGACACTGCTGCCGTCGCTGCGCGCCCACGGCTGGGGCCGGGTCATCACCATCGGCAGCCGGGCCGTACGGACACCGCTGCCCCACATGGTGGCGTACTCCGCCGCCAAGGCCGCCGTGGTGAACATGACCACCAGCCTGGCCCGGCACCTCGCCGGGACCGGGGTCACCGCGAACTGCGTCAGCCCGGGGGTGATCGCCACCCCCTCCATGTACCGGATGTTCGAGGAGCGGGCAACGGAGGAGGAGGCGGAGGACGGCTCCCAGGGCGGACCGGACGAGGCGGACCTCGTCGCGGAGTACGCGCCGAACCCGAGCGGGCGGCTGGGGCGCCCGGCGGACATCGCGGCCGCGGTCGCCTATCTGGCAAGCCCGCTCGCGGACTACGTCAACGGGATCGAGCTTCGGGTCGACGGGGGGATCACGGGGACGCCGTAGCTCTCGCCCCGCCGCCGGTCCCCCTCACCCGCCTCACCCTTCTCACCCTTATCGCTCTTATCGCTCTTCTCTCCTTGCCCCTCTTTCTCGCACCCCTCCCTTTTGTCCCACTCCTCCGGCATTTCAGCCTTCTCCGCGTGCTCGTCCCCCGCGCTTCCCGTCGCCTCCGCCACCAGCACCTCCGGTGCCATCCCGGCGCCGCTCGCGTACGCCGCCTCGAACGCCGCGTCGCCCAGGCTCTGGCGTGCCGTGGCCGTGCTCCGTGCCACATCGCCTTGCTCCGCGCCGGGCTGTGGCGCCCCCGCGGCGGCGCGGGCCGCGGCCGCACACCCCAGCAGCCGGGCCGCGACGGCGCACCGGCCGGTCAGTGCCGCCGCGCCCGCCAGCCCTTCCAGGGCCTGCGCGACGGCGCGCGGGTCGGCGGTGGCGCGGGCCGCCACAAAGCCGTCCAGGTGGTGACGGCGGGCGGTCTCCGCATCGCCCCGCAGTTCGGCGAGGAAGCCCAGCTCGCCCAGGACGAAGGCGGTACCAGGGTCGCCGTCCCGGCCGAGGCACCACTTCAGCCAGGGCAGCAGATGCGCCTCGGCGTCGTCGAGGCGGCCCTCCCTCCGGGCGCCGAGGGCGAGTCCGCACTCGGCGAACATCTCGCCCCGCAGGTGCGACTGTTCCGCGGCCAGCCGCATACCCCGCTCATGGAAGTCGCGGGCGGCCGTCAGCTCACCGGTCAGCAGCGCGATCCGGCCCAGTCCGGAGAGCTTGTACGAGGCCTGGATCCAGAGGCCGAGCTCCTCGGCGATCCGCAGCCCGTCCCGGTGGAGGCGGGCCGCGCGGTCATAGTCACCGGTGATCTCCGCAACGGCGCCGAGCGCATCGGCGGCCTGCAACTGGCCCCAGCGGTCGCCCAGTTCGCGGAAGAGTGCGGCGCTCTCCTCTGCATCGCGGAGCCGGGCCCGGAGATCCCCGCCGCCGGTCCCCTGGGCGCGGCTGCTCAGCGCCGCGGCGATGCCCCAGCGGTCGCCCAGGGCCCGGAAGGCGGCCAGCGAGTGCGCCACCCGCTTCCCGGCCACCGCCGGGTCGCCCAGGCCGACTTGGGCGAAACCCAGGAACCATTGGGCCCAGGCCCGGCCGCCCGGGTCGTCGTCCTGGGTCCCGTACTGCCGCAGCACGGCGGTGGCCCGCTCCACGGGGTCGGCGTCATCGCCGGCCAGTGAGGCCATCCCGACCTGCCAGGCGGCGGCCCGCAGCCGGCGTCCCTCGGCGGCCGGGTCCCCGGCGTCCGGCAGCGTCGTGCGGCCGGCCTCGTACGCCGCGAGCGCCGCCGTCAGCGAGCGGCCCGCCTCCGCGAGCCGGCCGCGCAGAAACCAGTACCAGGCCAGGGCGTTGACCAGGCGCAGCGCGCGGTCCGCGGCGCCCTCCCGGACCGAACCGTCCAGGGCGTCCCGCAGGTTCGCCGTCTCCTGGTCGAGCCGCTCCAGCCACTCGCGTTGGTCTGGTCCGTACAGCAACGGGGCGGCGCGCTCGGCCAGTTCGGTGTAGTGGCGGTGATGGTTCCGGCGTACGGCTGTCAGCTCACCGGCCTCCCGCAGACGTTCGAGGCAGTAGGCGGCGACCGTCTCCAGAAGCCGGTAGCGGGGTCCGTACGGTGTCCGGGCCACCGTCACCAGGGAGCGGTCCACGAGACGGGCCAGCAGATCCAGCACCTCGTCCCGTCGTACGCCGTCGCCCGCGCAGACCGTTTCGGCGGCCTCCAGGGTGCAGCCGTCCGCGTGGACGGCGAGCCGGCGCAGCACGGCGCGTTCGGCGGCGGGCAGCAGCTCCCAGCTCCAGTCGATCATGGCGCGCAGGGTCTGCTGGCGGGGCGGGCCCCCGCGCCGGCCGGACGCCAGCAGCCGGAACCGGTCGTCCAGCCGGGCGCTCAGCTCCTGTACGCCCAGTGCCCGTACACGGGTGGCGGCCAGCTCCAGGGCGAGCGGGATGCCGTCCAGGCGGCGGCAGATCTCCGCCACGGCGGCCGTGGCGTCGGCGTCGAGGACGAAGCCGGGGTCGGCGGCGCTCGCGCGGGCGGTGAACAGCTCGACGGCGCCGGCGGGTGCCAGCGGCGGTACGTGCCACAGCGTCTCGCCCGTCAGTCCCAGCGATTCCTGGCTGGTGACCAGCACCCGCAGGTCCGGGGCGGCGCCGAGCAGTTCGGCGGTGACCTCCGAAGCCGCCTCGACGAGGTGCTCACAGTTGTCCAGGACCAGCAGCAGGCGCTTGCTGCGTACCGCGCCGACGAGGCGCTCGGCCACCGGTCCGGCCGAGGCGCCCTCCCGGATGCCCAGTACGGCCAGCACCGCCTCGGCCACCTCGGCCGCGGTGCACTTGCTTCCGGTGTCGCGCTCGGGGGCGTCCGGGCGGCTCAGCGCGGCCAGTTCCACCAGCCAGACACCGTCCGGGAAGGAGTCGGCCAGCCGGCCTGCGGACTCCAGCGCGAGGCGGGTCTTGCCCACGCCGCCGGGGCCGGTGAGCGTCACCAGACGGGTCGCCGCGAGGAGCGCCCCGACCCGGCGGACGGCGTCCTGGCGGCCGAGGAGCGCGGTGAGGGGCGTGGGGAGGTTGGTACGGGGGCGGGGGCCGGCCGGCCGGGCGGCACCCAGAGCCGCCGTCGCCCAGCCCTCGGGGCGGTCGGCGCCGCCGTCGTGCCGCATGCCGTCGTTGTGCCGCGCGCCGCCGTCGTGCCGCATGCCGCCACCGTGCCGCATGCCGCCGCCGTGCCGCGCGCCGCCGCCGTGCCGCATGCCGCCGTCGTGCGGCCGCCATGGCTCCTGGTGCAGGATCGCCCGGTGCACCGCGATGAGTTCGGGGCCGGGGTCCACCCCCAGTTCGTCGGCCAGCCGCGCGCGGATCTCGTCATAGGCGGTGAGTGCGTCGCTCTGCCGGCCGGCCCGGTACAGGGCGGTCAGCTGCAGGGCACGCAGCCGTTCGCGGAGTGGGTGCCGGGCCGCCAGCCCGGCCAGCTCGGCGGTCAACGGGGCGTGTTCGCCCAGCTCCAGACGGGCCGCAGCCCGCTCCTCCAGCGCCGTCAGCCGCTGCTCCTCCAGGCTCTCGGCCACCGGGCGCACCAGGTCACTGTCCGCGAAGCCGGCGAATGCCGGGCCGTGCCACAGCTCCAGGGCCTCGCCGAACAGTTCGGCCCGCTGCCGCGCGGTGGCGGCGGCCCGCGCGCGGGCGGTCAGTGCCGTGAAGCGGCCGGCGTCCAGGGCATCGGCGGTGATGTCCAGCCGGTAGCCCGGCGGGGTCGCCGTCAGCAGTTTCCGGGCGCCGGGCTGCGCGGTGTCCAGGGCGCGGCGGAGCTGCGAGACCTTGCTCTGGAGGGAGGCCGTCGGATGGGCGGGCGGCCGCGGGCCCCAGAGGTGTGCGACGAGCCGGGCCGTGGACACGGGGCGGCCGTGGTGCGCCAGCAGCGCGGCGAGCAGGGCGCGTACCTTCGTCTCCGGGACGGCGGCGGGGCGGCCGTCGGCGGACCGCACGTCCAGGGGGGCGAGGACACGGAAGTGCATTGCCCCACGGTAGTCGGGGGCCGGTCCGCGGTGCCGGATGGCCCCGTCGTGCGGCGGCTGCCGCCCCTGCGCGATGGGGGCAGCGTCCGGTTCAGGAAACCGGCCGCGAGTCCGCCCACATACTCTCGAATTCCTCCCGGTAGGTCTCGAAGAGGCCGTGGTCGCCGTCGCGGGTGTCCCGGGCGTCCTGACGGACGACTTCCCGCCCGCCGCCGCGGAGGACGAGGACGGGGGATTCCATCCCGCGGCTCTTGCGGAGGTAGGGCTGGACGACGGCCACACCGTCGGGACCGTCGCCGTCGACGAGGTAGGCGGTGAAGCGCGGGGTCTCGTCGAAGACCTGGATCTCGAACGCGCCGGGGTCGCGCAGCCGGGCCCGCACCCGCCGCATATGGAGGATGTTCATCTCGATGGAGCGGCTCATCTCGCCCTTCTTCAGGCCGATTTCGCGCTCCCGGCGGCGGACCGCGCTGCTGGCCGGGTTGAGGAAGAGCAGCCGGACGCGGCAGCCGGATTCGGCGAGCCGGACCAGGCGGCGGCCCGAGTAGTTCTGGACCAGGAGGTTGAGGCCTATGCCCACGGCGTCCAGGCGTCGGGCATCGCCGAAGAGGTCCTCGGCGGGAAGCTGGCGCTGCAGGCGCACCCGGTCGGAGTGCACACCGATGACATCGGCGTAGCGGTCGCCGACCAGGTCCTCCACCGCGTCGATGGGCAGCCGTCCGGAAATGCGGGTGCCGACGCCGGAGCCGAGGATGTCCAGGAGGCGGGCGGAGGCGCGCTCGGCCTGGGCGAGGACCGTCTCGGACAGGGCGCGGTTGCGGGAGACGATGTTGCGGGCGACCTCCAGTTCGTCGAGGGCCAGCTCGACATCGCGGCGGTCGTCGAAGTACGGCTCGAAGCAGGGCCAGTGCTGGACCATCAGTTCGCGGAGTTGCGGAAGCGTCAGAAAGCTGACGATGTTGTCGTCGGCGGGGTCGAGGAGGTAGCCCTTGCGGCGGCTGACCTCGCGGACGGCAACCGCGCGCTGCACCCACTCCTGACCGGCGGGGCCGGCCGCGGCGATGACCCATTCGTCGCCGTGCACCGGCTCGTAGATGGGCCGCAGGACGGCGGAGACGACGGCCCGCAGCCGTTGCTCGACGAGATTCAGCCAGATGTAGGCGCGGCCGGCCCGGCGGGCGCGGGTGCGCACCTCGCTCCAGGCGTCGGCGCCCCAGTCCAGCTCCGCCCCGATCTCCAGCGGGCGTGCCAGGGACACCGCGCCGGGCGGTGCGTCGACGGAGCCGCCTTCATGACCCTCATGACTCTCGTCACCAGGGGGCAACTCCAGCCCGCCGCTCACCTGCCACCGCCTTCCGAACCCCCGTGCCAACGATCAAGGCAGACTACTGCGGTGCGGGAGGCGGTGCAGCAGGATGGATCGAGTCGGTTACCAACTCCCCTTACCCATAGTGCCCGTTGTGCCCGGACAGCGTGGGGGGAGTGAGCGGATTCATAGCGGTGACATCGCGTGGGACCAGCTGAAAGCCCTGCCAGTGCACGGGCATCGGTTCCTGGTCCTCGTCCCTGGCGATGTGGTGGAACCCGATGTTGACCCACGCGATGGGGTGTTTCAGCGGCTGGCCGTTGACCCAGGTGTCGACGCTGTTGCCGGCCTGGGCTCCGCAGTTGGCCAGGTTGTTGCTGGCGAACTGCTCACATTTGTTGTACTCGGTGAAATAGACGTCATGTGTGGTGTAGCTGCGCCCGGTGTATTTGCTGGTGGGGCCGGGGGCGATCTCGTACGAGCGCGGGTGGCCGTCCTTGTTGCGGCCGCCGCCCACCACCCGCCACCAGCGCAGCGGGCCGGCGTCCCCGGCCAGCTCCTTGGTGACGGGCGTGCGGGTGGTGCGGATGGTGGGGGTGCCGCCGCCGGGCGGGACGGTGGTGGCGGAGTCGAACTGCTCGACCGTGTTGGCGGCGGAGCCGCCCAGGCCGAAGTTCAGCCGCCAGAAGACATTGTGGCTGTGGCTGGTGGCGTAGTCCTTGGCGCCCTTGCCGATCGGCGCGCCCCGGCCGTCACCGGCGTCGTAGTCGGCGGGTGAGACGGTGCCGGTGGCGCCGACCTGCAGGGTCATGGTGCCGTCGCCGGAGAACCGCCATTCACTGATGTACTCGTACCAGCCGACCTTGTTGACGGTGTAGAGCAGCAGGTCCTTGCCCTGAAGCTGAAAGATCTTGGCGCGCTCGCCGGGGTAGGGGCCCATGCGGTAGGCGTGGCCGCGGGCGCGGGTGGTGGCGCACAGGCCGCGGACGTCGGGGTGGGCGGGGTCCCAGGCGCCGGGCACCTTGACGGTCTTGAGGGTGCCGCCGGGGCATTCGGCAGGGTCGAGCTTCTGCAGGCCCTGGGCGAAGCCCTGCCCGGTGAGGTCGTCGTATTCGTTCCTGCCGTCGTCGTAGGGGACGTGGATCTGGGCGAGTTTGGCGGTGGTGAGCACCTTGACGGGGGTGCGTTCGCCCCTGGGCTGGTAGGAGATGTCGTCCAGGACGAGACCGGCGTTGCCCTCGTAGTGCCAGCACATGCGCCAGACGGTGCCGCCGTCGAGCGTCTGGGTGATGCGGTGGGCGGCACTGCAGTTCGGGGTGGGCGCCGGTGCGGCGGGGGCCTCGGGGGCGGCCTGGGCGGCCGGGCCGGTCGTCAGGGCGGTCACGGCGAGCAGCAGGGGGGCGGCGGCGAGGACCGCGGCGCGACGGTGGGGGCGGCGGGTGCCGGTGGGGCGTCTTCCGGGCATGGCGGAGGCTCCGGTGGGGTGGCGTGGTGGTCGGCGGGGGCCGGTCAGCCCAGGCGGGCGACGGTGCGGGCGCTGAGGTCGATCACATAGCGGCGGGTGTCGATCCACCGGCCGTTCCTGACCTTGGTGAAGAGGCGGAGGCAACGGTGTTCCCCGCAGTGGCCGAGGGCGCCCGGCGCGTCGCCCTCCGCGCGGCCGCGGTAGACGAAGCCGGTGACGGAGAGCGGGTCCGGCCCGGTGAGGTCGTGTCCGGTGGCGTCGCGGTAGTCCTGGCGCAGACCGGAGCCCAGCGGGGCGGCGATCAGCAGCCGGGCCGCCTCGACGGCCTCGGCACGGCTGGGCGGTGGCTGGACGCCGTGCCGGGAGTCCGTCGACTCCACCGTGGAGGTGGTGAGGTTGACGGTCCTGGTGAGGTAGCTGTCGCTCCGGTAGTCGTAGAAGCTGACCGTCGCCCGGCGCGGCGGGTCGGCGAGCCCGGTCTCCGCGGGGGTGAGTTCGGCCAGGTCGGTGGTGAGGGGTTCGGGGCCCGGCTTCCCGGTGACGTTCTCGGCGGCACCGCGCAGGGTGCGCGGCAGCGCCAGGTCCCGGGCGCGCCGGAGTTCGTCGTCGGTGAGCGGATCCCGTCCCCGGCCGCGCTCTCCCTCTGCGGGGGTTTTCTCGACGACGCCGGGTGGTGGCGGCTCCTGATCACGTCCCGGGGCGGGCGCGTCGGCCGCGGCGGTCCGGCTCCGTGGGTCCGTACCGCCGGCGGCACCGGCGTCGGACGGCAAGGTGAGCGCGACCATGGCGGCGGTGCCGGTCAGGGCGATGGCGGCGGCCGCGACGGCCTTGCCGAGGTGGCGGTGCATCAGGTGGTGCACGGTTCCCCCCTGCTGTCACATCGTCGTGACACGCATGCCGGTCCCCCGGCGGTCCTCCGGTAGGACGACCAGTAGGACGACCAGTAGGACGATCCGACATCGCGACAGGTTGCCACCATTCAGCGGAGATCTCGCGAAAAACCCTTTGTGTGCGACAAGTTGCGACAGAGGGGAGGGAAGGATTTCGAACCGTTCCGCGGACGTGTGTCGTGGAGTCGCCGCAGCGCCCGACGAGAAAGTGGAAGAGTCTACCCATGCAGGTCTGGCCGGGACAGATGTATCCGCTGGGTGCCACCTATGACGGGGCGGGCACCAACTTCGCGGTGTTCTCCGAAGCCGCGAAGCGCATCGAACTGTGTCTGCTGCACGACGACGGTTCGGAGACCGCCGTCGAGCTGCGGGAGAGCGACGCCTTTGTGCGGCACGCGTTTCTTCCGGGGGTGATGCCGGGGCAGCGTTACGGCTTCCGGGTGCACGGTCCGTACGAGCCGGAGCGGGGGCAGCGCTGCAACTCGGCGAAGCTGCTGCTCGACCCGTACGCCCGTGCCATGAGCGGCCGGATCGACTGGGACGAGGCCGTCTACGGCTACCACTTCGGGCGCCCCGAGGTGCGCAACGACCTGGACTCGGCGCCGCACACCATGGCATCGGTGGTGGTCAATCCGTACTTCGACTGGGGCGACGACCGCCCGCCGCGCACCGCATATCACGAGACGGTGCTCTACGAGGCCCATGTGAAGGGCCTGACGATGCGCCATCCGGAGCTTCCCGAGGAGCTGCGCGGCACCTATGCCGCGCTGGCGCATCCGGCGATCATCGACCATCTGACGAAGCTCGGGGTGACCGCGCTGGAGCTGATGCCGGTGCACCAGTTCGTCCAGGACCACCGGCTGGTGGACGCAGGCCTGACGAACTACTGGGGCTACAACACCATCGGGTTCTTCGCCCCGCACAACGCCTATGCGTCCTGGGGTGACCGCGGGCAGCAGGTGCTGGAGTTCAAGACGGCGGTGCGGGCGCTGCACCAGGCCGGTATCGAAGTGATCCTCGATGTGGTCTACAACCACACCGCCGAGGGCAGCCATCTGGGCCCGACGCTGTCCTTCCGGGGGCTGGACAACGCCTCCTACTACCGGCTGTCGGACGACAAGCAGTACTACATGGACACCACGGGCACCGGGAATTCACTGCTGATGCGCAGCCCGCATGTGCTCCAGCTGGTGATGGACTCGCTGCGCTACTGGGTGCAGGAGATGCGGGTGGACGGTTTCCGCTTCGATCTGGCGGCGACGCTGGCCCGGCAGTTCCACGAGGTGGACCGGCTGTCATCGTTCTTCGACCTGGTCCACCAGGACCCGGTCGTCAGCCAGGTGAAGCTGATCGCCGAGCCGTGGGACGTCGGTGAGGGCGGCTATCAGGTGGGGAACTTCCCGCCGCTGTGGACCGAGTGGAACGGGAAGTACCGGGACACCGTGCGGGATCTGTGGCGGGGCGAACCGCGCACTCTGGCGGAGTTCGGGTCCCGGCTGACGGGTTCGTCGGACCTCTACCAGGAGGACGGCCGGCGGCCGCTGGCCTCGGTGAACTTCGTGACCTGCCATGACGGCTTCACGCTGCACGATCTGGTCGCGTACAACGAGAAGCACAACGAGGACAACGGCGAGGACGACCGGGACGGTGAGCGCTTCAACCGGTCCTGGAACTGCGGTGCCGAGGGGCCGACCGACGATCCCGGGGTGCGGCGGCTGCGGGCGCGCCAGATGCGCAACTTCCTGGCCACGCTGATGCTGTCGCAGGGCGTGCCGATGCTCAGCCACGGGGACGAGTTCGGGCGCAGCCAGGGCGGCAACAACAACGCGTACTGCCAGGACAACGAGGTGTCATGGGTGCGCTGGCCGGAGCGGGGACGGGGCGGGGGCGCCGAGGAGCCCGACGACACCGGCGCGGACGGGCCGGACGAGGCGGCGGACGGGGACGAGGATCTGGCGCTGCTCGCGTTCGTCCGGCAGATGGTGTGGCTGCGGCGCGATCATCCGGTGTTCCGGCGCCGGCGGTTCTTCCAGGGCCACCCGATGGAGGGCACCCATGACGAGCTGTCCGACATCGCCTGGTTCACGGCGGGCGGCGAGGAGATGGGACCGCGCGACTGGCAGTCGGTCCATGCCAAGGCGCTGACGGTGTTCCTCAACGGCAGCTCGATCTCCGAGCCGGGCCCCCGGGGCGAGCCGGTCACCGACGACTCGTTCCTGCTGATGTTCAACGCCCACGACCAGGAGAAGGAGTTCATGGTTCCGGAGCACCTGGGCCGGCAGTGGCAGGTCGTGGTGGACACCGACCGGCCGCGGACGGTGGCGGACGGCGGCGGGGCCAAGGTCAAGGCCGGGGACCGGCTGACGCTCATCGGGCGGAGCCTGCTGGTGCTGCAGCGGCCGGCGTGAGCGCGGCGGACGGCCGGTCCGTGCCCCGGGTGGTCAGGGCGAGGACGAGGATCAGGACGGCGGCGCCGACCGCCACCGCGAAGGCGGCGGACGGGCCATGGGCCTCGGCGAGCCGGCCGGAGGCGGCCAGGGACAGCGCCTGGCCGCCCACGATCGCGCTGGTCAGGAAGGCCATCGATGCGGCCAGCCGGCCGGCGGGCACCAGCCGTTCGGTGAGGCCGAAGAGCGTGATCAGATGCGGGGCGAAGGCCGCACCGAGGACCACGACGGCCAGGTAGAGCGCGCCCAGGGACCGTACGAACAGCAGCGGCACGGACAGCACGATCAGCGCCACGGCGGCCGCCCGCCACCGTGCCGGCAGCCCGATCCGGGCGGGCACCAGCGCCAGCGCGAGCCCGGCGACCGCGCTCATCACCCCCATCGCGGCATAGACCAGCCCGGCCTGGGCGGGCTGGTGGAGGTCTGCGGTGAGCGCGGTGATCCCGGACTGGCAGGCACCGAAGAGGGCACCCTGCAGCGCCATCGAGGCGCGCATGGTGTGCACGGCGCGGGGCATCCGGGCGCGGGCGGGCCGGGCGGCGGGTCGCCGGCCGCGGCGGCCGTCCGGGGTGCGGGCCGGCCAGGACGGGGCGCCCGTGGGCCGCAGCGCCGCGGCCGTGGGATGCAGCGCGAAGGCCGAGCCGCAGACCACGAGCAGCAGCGCGGCCAGGGCGAGCGCCGCGGCCGGGTGGGCGACCGTGGCGGACAGCCCCACCAGCGCCGGACCGAGCACGAACGACACCTCGTCCAGGGTGCCTTCGAAGGACAGCGCGGTATGGACCAGGCGGTCGTCGGCCCGGGCGCGACGGGCGAGCGCGACGAGCCGGGTGCGGGCCAGCGGCCCGATCTGTGGCACCCCGGCCCCGGCGAGCAGCGCGATCAGGGCGAGCGGCAGCGCCCCGGTCCGGGCGAGGGCGGCGCTCACCAGCGCGGTCACGGCGAGGGCGTCGAACCAGCAGGCGGCCAGCACCACCGGCCGCTGCCCGTGCCGGTCGGCGAGCCGGCCGAGCAGCGGGCCGCCCACCGTCTGGCCCGCCGCCAGCGCACCGCCCACCAGACCCGCGGTGGCCGGCGAGCCGCTCGTCTCCGCCACCAGCAGCAGACTGCCGAACTGGCACATGGCGGTGGGGAGCCTGCCGAGGAAGGACACGACGGGCAGCATCGGCCCGCCCAGCGCGAGCACCCGGCGAAAAGCGGCGGTGGCAGCGGTCATCGCCAGACGCTATCCGGCGGGCTGCCGCGCACCCCACGCACCGGACATACGAAGGTCCCCGCCCCCGGAGCCCACTCCGTCGGAGGAAACAACGACACCCGTGCAGCAGGGGGATGACACAACGGGCCGCCAGCGGGGTACGGGTGTTCCCATGACGCAGCCCCCTCGAAGTCCGTCGCCGACCGCCACCTACCGGCTGCAGCTCCAGCCGGACTTCCCGTTCGCCGCCGCCGAGCGGGCCGTCCCGCATCTGGCCGCGCTCGGCATCTCCCATCTGCACCTCTCGCCGGTGCTGGAGGCGGTGCCGGGCTCCACACACGGCTACGACGTCGTCGACCACACGGCGGTACGGGCCGAGCTGGGCGGTGAGACGGGGCTGCGGGCACTGGCGGCGACGGCCCGCTCGCACGGCCTCGGGCTGATCGTCGACCTGGTGCCGAACCACATGGCGGTGCCGGAGCCGATGTCGCTGAACGGGCCGCTGTGGCAGGTGCTGCGCGACGGCCCGGCGTCCCCGTACGCGCGGTGGTTCGACATCGACTGGGACGCCGGGCACGGCGGACGGCTGCTGCTGCCGGTGCTCGGCGGCCGGATCGGTCAGGAGATGCGGCACTTCCGCATCGAGGGCGAGGTGCTGCGCTATCACGGGCACGCGTTCCCGCTGCGCCCCGGGACGGCGGGGCTGCCGCCGGCCCGCCTCCTGGACGCCCAGTGGTACCGCCTCGCCTGGTGGCGGCTGGCCCGCAGCGAGCTGAACTACCGCCGCTTCTTCACCATTTCGGAGCTGATCGGGGTGCGCGTCGAGGACCCCGAGGTGTTCGAGGCGACCCATGGCACGGTGCTGCGGCTGATCCGTGAGGGTGTCATCGACGGGCTGCGCATCGACCATCCGGACGGTCTGGTGGACCCCGGCGGCTATCTGGCCCGGCTGCACGAGCGGACCGGCGGCCGCTGGACGGTGGTGGAGAAGATCCTCACCGGTGCGGAGCAGCTCCCGGACAGCTGGGCCTGTGCGGGCACGACCGGCTACGACGCCCTGCGGCACATCGACGGACTGTTCGTCTGCCCGCAGGGCGCCGGCCGGCTGTTCTCCCACTACCGGGACTTCGCCACCCCGCTGGCCGACGAGGGCGGCGACTGGGAGGAGACGGTACGCCGGGCCGCGTACGAGGTCGTCACGCATGAGCTGGCCGCGGAGATCGAGCGGCTGGTGCGGACCGCGGCGCGGATCAGCGCACGCGCCCCCGAGACGGGTGACCATGCGACCTGGGCGCTGCGCCACGCGCTCCGTGAGCTGCTGGTGCGGCTGCCGGTCTACCGTCCCTATGCCGCGGATCCGACGCGGGCCGGGCGGGACGCGGCACTGCTGGACGCGGCGGCGGCGCAGGCGCGTACCGCCTTCCGGGTGCCCGAGGAGGCGCGGGCGGTGGATCTGGTCCGCGATCTGGCGCTCGGCCGGCTGACCGACGCCCCGGACCACGGCAGCACGGACTGCGCCGACTTCACCGCGCGGTTCGCCCAGACCGCGTCCGCCCTGCACGCCAAATCCGTGGAGGACACCGCCTTCTACCGCTATCCGGTGCTGCTGTCGGCCTGTGAGGTCGGCGGCGATCCGGGGGAGCCGGCGGTCGCCCCGGAGGTGTTCCATGCGTACTGCGCCCGGCTGCAGCGGGACCGTCCGGTGGCCGGCACGGTGCTGACCACCCACGACACCAAACGCAGCGCCGATGTACGGGCGCGGATCGCGGTGCTGTCGGAGTGCCCGGACCGGTGGCGGGATGTGCTCGGCGCGATGGCCGGCGAGGCGGTGTGCGGCCGCACGGCGAGCGGGGTGGACGGCCTCGGCCCGGCGGACCCGATGGTGTCGTGGCTGGCCTGGCAGACCGCGTTCGGTCTGGGTGCGGCCGGCGACGGGGACCCGGCGGAGCGGGTGGTGCCCGCGGTCCTCAAGGCCGCGCGGGAGGCCGGGCTGCGCACCTCGTGGACGGAGCGGAACGCGGGCTACGAGGAGGCGGTCGAGGAGTTCGTCCGCAACGGGCCCTGTGGTCCCACGGCCGCCCCGCTCGCCGCGCTGGACGGGGAGCTCGCCCCGTTCATCCGCGCCAATGTGCTCGGCGCGGCACTGCTGCAGCTCACCATGCCGGGCGTCCCCGACCTCTATCAGGGCACCGAACTCGGCTATGCCGCGCTGGTCGACCCGGACAACCGGCGGCCGGCCCGCTTCCGCCCCGAGCTGCTCACCGCGCTGGACGGCGGGGGCGCGCCGCGCGATCTGTCCGGCGAGAAACTCCGGCTGACCGCCGCGGCCCTGCGGCTGCGGCGCGACCATCCGCAGTGGTTCGGCGCCGCGGCGTCGTACGAGCCGGTGTACGGGGAGGGCCCGGCGGCCGAGCACTGTGTGGCGTTCTGCCGCAGCGGGCGGGTGCTGACGGTGGTGACCCGGCTGTCGCTGCGGCTGGTGGAGACCGGCGGCTGGTGGGACACCCTGCTGCGGCTGCCGCCGGACGGCCCCTGGTGCGAGCGGCTTTCCGGGCGCGAGCTGCCGGGCGGCGCGGTGGTGGGGCTGAGCGAGCTGCTGGCGGAGTCGCCGGTGGCGCTGCTCGTCCGCGACTGACGGAGTCACCGGTGGCGCTGTTCGTCCGCGACTGACGGAGTCGCCGGTGGCACTGCTCGTCCGCGACTGACACCGCATCAGGTCCCGGCGTCCCGGCTCGACTCCACGCTCCCCACCGTGCGCAGCAGCTCCGTGAACTCCGCGGCCGCGCCGGTCAGTGCGACACGGGAGAAGACGGTGATCTCGCGGTGCCAGGGCGGGTCGGTGGGCACGGCCGCACAGTCGAGGCCGCGGAGTTCATGGGCCGCGGTCAGCAGCACGCCGACGCCCGCCGAGGCCATCCGGACGGCGGTGGAGCTGTGCTGGGTGCGGACGGCGGTACGCGGGGTGAAGCCGGCCCGCTCGCACTCCCGGTCCAGCCAGCGCCGGCCGCCCCGCTGCGCTCCGCCTCTGCCCTGTTCTTCTCCGTCGGATGCAGAGCCAACCACCGGCTCCAGGCTGCAGCGCACCCACGGGCGGTCCGCCAGCTCCGCGAGGCGGACCGATTCCCGGGTGGCGAGCGGGTCGCCGTGCGGGACGACCAGCACCATCCGCTCCTGTCCCACGACGGTGACCGGCCCCGGCCAGTCCTTGGGGCGCGGCCCGAGCGCCAGATCGGCGACACCGCGGGCCATCTGCTCGTCCAACTCCTCGGTGGTGGCGTACTCATGGAGCACCAGACGGATGCCCGGACGGGCGCGGGCCCAGCGTGCGCAGACCTCCGGGAGCACCCCGACCGCCTGGGCGTGCACCGTCGCGATATGCAGTTCGCCGCTCTCCGAGCCGCCCGCCGCGAGCGCAGCACGGCGGGCCTGCCGGGCGCTGCGGACGGCGAGTTGGGCGTGCGGGAAGTAGGCCCGGCCCATCACGGTCAGCCGCACGCCCCGGGTCATCCGCTCCAGCAGCGGGCCGCCGACCGTCCGCTCCAGCGCTTTGATCTGGTGCGAGAGCGCGGACTGGGTGACGTGCAGTGCCTCGGCGGCGCGGGTGAAGGACTCCTGCTCGACGACCGCGACGAGGTACTCCATCTGCCGCAGACTCATGCCCGCCCTCCCGGTGTACTCGGCCCCTCATGACGCGCCACCACAGGCAGCACCGGCATATGAAGGTTCTTCATCACCTCCATGGAAACATTGCCTTGGACTCATCACCGCAGGTGGGCGGAGTCTGAGCAGATGAGTGAGACAGACGCGAACACCATGGACGTCCTCGTCATCGGCGGCGGCACCGGCGGCTACAGCACCGCGCTGCGCGCCGCGGCCCTGGGGCTGCGGGTGATGCTGGCCGAACGTGATCTGATCGGCGGCACCTGTCTGCACCGCGGCTGTATCCCCAGCAAGGCCATGCTGCACGCGGCCGAGCTGGTGGACGGCATCGCGGAGGCCCGCGAGCGGTGGGGCGTGAAGGCCACCGTCGACTCCCTGGACTGGCCGGCCCTGGTGGCGACCCGCGACACCATCGTCGAGCGCAACCACCAGGGCGTCGCCGGGCACTTGCGGACGGCGGGGGTGCGGGTCGTCAAGGGCACGGCGCGGCTGACCGGCCCCCGTACGGTCCATGTCGAGGGCGCCGGGGAGTTCACCGCACGGCGCGGCATCGTGCTGGCCACCGGCTCCCGGCCGCGGCTGCTGCCGGGCCTGGCCCCGGACGGCCGGCGGGTGGTGACCAGCGACGACGCGCTGTTCGCGGCCGGACTTCCGGCGTCCGTCCTGGTCCTGGGCGGCGGGGCGATCGGCGTCGAGTACGCGTCCTTCCACCGCTCCATGGGGGCCGAGGTCACCCTCGTCGAGGCGGCCGGGCGGCTGCTTCCACTGGAGGACGAGGACGTCGGCCGCCATCTGGCGCGCGGGCTGAAGAAGCGCGGTATCGCGGTCCGTACGGGCTCGACACTGACCGGCACCGAGCTGCTGCCGGACGGAGTGCGGGCCACCGTGCGCACCCCGAAGGGCGAGGAGCTGGTGATCGAGGCCGAGCGGCTGCTGGTCGCGGTGGGGCGGACCCCGGTGACAGACGGGCTGGACCTGGCGGCGGCCGGGGCGGCGGCGGACGCGCGGGGGTTCGTCGCACCGGCGGACTGGTCACGGCTGGAGACCGCCGTACCGGGCATCCACGTGGTCGGGGATCTGCTGCCGCCGCCGTCCCCGGGGCTGGCCCATGCCTCGTTCGCGGAGGGCCTGTTGGTGGCCGAGACACTGGCGGGCCTGCCGTCACGGCCGGTGGACTACGCGACGGTGCCCCGGGTGACGTACTCCTCGCCGCAGACCGCGTCGGTCGGCCTGACCGAGGCCGAGGCGCGCGCCCGCGGCCTGGACATCAAGGTGAACACCCTGCCGCTGGCCGCCACCGCCAAGGGCATGGTGCACGGTCAGGGCGGCATGGTGAAGGTGATCGCGGCGGCGGACGGGGCGGGCGGCGATCGGGGTCTCCCCGGCGCATGGGAGTCCCCCCGCTCGAACGAAGTGGAGAGTGGGGAAGAAGCGGAGAGCTTGGGGAACACCGGCGCGGTGCTCGGGGTCCATCTCGTCGGGCCGCATGTCTCGGAGATGATCGCGGAAAGCCAGCTGATCGTCGGCTGGGACGCCGAACCGGCCGATGTCGCCCAGCACATCCACGCCCACCCGACGCTGTCGGAGGCGGTCGGCGAGACGTTTCTGACCCTGGCGGGGCGGGGGCTGCATCAGCACTGAGCGGGGCGGGGACGCGGTCTGGCGGTGGCGGACTGCCGAGCGGTGCTCACCCGGTCCGCCGCGGCAGGGTGCGGCCGGATGAGGCGGCGGATGCCGTGCCGTCGGGCGGCAGTGGTCCGCGGTCGCCGGCCACACCGCTCCGGGCCGGCCCGTCCAGCGCGCGCCGCCCCGCTCACCGCTCCGTCAGGACGTAATCCACCTGCCCGAACCTGATGTGGTCGCCGGGGCCGACCGGCACTTCGCCCACCACCCGACGGCCGTTGACGCAGGTGCCGTTGGTGGAGCCGAGGTCGCGCAGCAGCCAGCCCTTGCCGGTGCGGCGGAGTTCGGCGTGGGCGCGGGAGACCGTCTCGTGGTTGAGGCGCAGGCCGACTCCGGGGGCCCGTCCGATGAGCAGCGGGAGCGGGCCCGGCTCGGGCAGCAGAAGCTTCGGCAGTCGCTCCGTACGCCAGGCGCGGCGCACCCGGAGGTGGAAGGCCGACACCCGGCCCACCGCCCGCAGCAGCACCCCCTGGACCTTGCCGCGGCTCGCCAAGTCGGCGGTGACCAGATCGAGTTCGGACTGCTGCTGGGCGGTCAGGACGAGTTCCAGGCGCCGCAGGAAGGTGTCCTGGGACAGCCGTCCCTGCGCCGCGCCGTCACGCAGCAGGTCGAGAGCGTGTTCCCGGTCGGCGTCCGACGGGCGCGCCGGGCGCGCAGGGAACTCGAGCGAAGTCATACCGTGATTCTCGGGCCACCGCGAGCCGCTGTCCAGGCGATGTGGGTGCGTGGGACAGTGCGGCCGGGCCGCGCGAACTCGCCGGAACGGCCCAGCGGGATGGCGCGAAGTCGCTGCGTATCGCCACGTCGGGCTGTCGGGGCGCGCGGCGGCGTGCTTTCGTCGGGGACCGGGACCGAACGAAGGAGGACGGCCGTGCTGTTCGAGGTGTGGGCGCCGGAGGCCGGACAGGTCGCTCTCCAGTGGGCGGGGGGCCGGGCGGCCGAGCCGGCGGTCCCGATGGAGCGCGACCCCGGCCGCGCGGGCTGGTGGCGTACCGAGGTACCGGCCCACGACGGGGACCGGTACGCCTTCCGGCTGGACGGCGGGCCGCCGCTGCCCGATCCGCGGGCCGCCCGGCTGCCGGAGGGCCCCGGCGGGCCCGGCGCGGTCGTCGCACACGAGCAGTTCGGGTGGCGGCATCCGTGGTCCGGCCGCCCGCTTCCCGGTGCGGTCCTCTACGAACTGCACATCGGCACCTACACCCCCGAGGGCACCTTCGACGCCGCCGCCGCGCGGCTGCGCCACCTCGCCGATCTGGGCATCACCCATGTCTCCCTGATGCCGGTCTGTCCGTTCCCCGGCACCCACGGGTGGGGGTACGACGGGGTCGCGCCCTGGGCGGTGCACGAACCGTACGGCGGGCCGGACGGGCTCAAGCGGTTCGTGGACGCGGCGCACGGGCACGGTCTGGGGGTCGTGCTCGATGTGGTGCACAACCACCTCGGCCCGTCCGGCAACCATCTCCCGGCGTTCGGGCCGTACTTCACCGAGACCCATCACACCCCGTGGGGCGCGGCGGTCAATCTCGACGCCCCCGGTGCCGATGAGGTGCGCGGCTACTTCATCGGCAGTGCGCTCTCCTGGCTGCGCGACTACCGGCTCGACGGGCTGCGGCTGGACGCCGTGCACGCGCTGCACGACGACCGCTCACCGCACTTCCTGGCCGACCTGTCCGCCGCCGTCGACGCGCTGGCCGGGCGGCTGCGGCGGCCGCTGTTCCTGGTCGCCGAGTCCGATCTCAACGATCCGCGCACCACCGCGCCCAGGGCGGACGGCGGACACGGTCTGCACGGCCAGTGGAACGACGACTTCCACCACGCTCTGCACACCGCGCTCACCGGCGAGTCCCAGGGCTATTACGGCGACTTCGCGCGCGCCCCGCTCGCCGCCCTCGCCAAGACGCTGACCGGCGGCTTCTTCCACGACGGTACGCACTCCGCCTTCCGTGGCCGGCGGCACGGTGCACCGCTCGATCTGCGGGTGACCCCCGCGTACCGGCTGCTGGCCTACGCCCAGACGCACGACCAGGTCGGCAACCGTGCGCTCGGCGACCGGCTCGCCGCCGGGCTCTCCCCCGGCCTGCTCGCCTGCGCCGCCACGCTGGTGCTGTGTTCGCCGTTCACCCCGATGCTGTTCATGGGCGAGGAGTGGGGCGCGACCACCCCGTGGCAGTACTTCACCGCGCACACGGATCCGGAGCTGGCGGAGGCCGTACGGGAAGGGCGGCGGCGCGAGTTCGCCGCGCACGAGTGGACCGGTGCCGCCGGTGACTGGCCCGACCCGCAGGACCCGGCGACCCGCGACCGCTGCGTCCTGGACTGGACCGAACCGGTCCGGGAGCCGCACACCGCGCTGCTGGCCTGGTACCGCACGCTGCTGGCGCTGCGCCGTGAGCTGCCCCCGCTGACCGACCCGGACCCGCGGCACACCGCCGTCCGTTACGACGAGGAGGCCCGCTGGATCCTGCTGCGGCGCGGCCCGCTACGGGTGGCGGTCAATCTCGCGCGCGACACCACGGCCGCCCTCCCCCTCGGCGACGACGACGGCGGGGCCGGGCTGCAGGCGCTCGCGGGCTGGCCCGGCGCCCGGCTCCCCGGCGCGGACGGTGTGCTGCGTCTGCCGCCGGAATCGGCGGTGGTGCTCGGGCCGTAGGGCCTGTCTTCAAAGTCCCGCGTGCCAGACACTGCGAGGCCCGCCCTACGGGCGAACGACGGGACTTCGACGACCGGCCCTGGGGACCCTCAGTGCGAGAATTCCGAGACGAACGCCGCGCAGAAGGCCTCCAGATCGCCCGGCTTCCGGCTGGTGATCAGGGTGTTCGGTCCGGCGGTGCAGATCTTGACCTGCTCGTCGACCCAGGTGCCGCCCGCGTTGCGGATGTCGGTCCGCAGGCTCGGCCAGGAGGTCAGCGTGCGGCCCCGCACCACATCGGCCTCGATCAGCGTCCACGGTGCATGGCAGATCGCGGCCACCGGCTTTCCGGCGTCGAAGAAGGACTTGACGAACGCCACGGCCCGCCGGTCCAGCCGCAGCGCGTCCGGGTTGGCCACCCCGCCGGGCAGCACCAGGCCGTCGAAGTCCGCCGCGGTCGCCTCGTCCACCGTCAGATCGACGGGGAAGGTGTCCGCCTTGTCCAGGTGGTGGAACGCCTGCACCTTGCCCGCACCGGGGGAGACCAGCGTCGGGCCGCCGCCCGCGTCGGTCACCGCCTGCCACGGCCGGGTCAGCTCGACCTGTTCGGTGCCCTCGGAAGCCACCAGAAAAGCCGCCTGCATACCGAGCTCACGTCCCTTCGTCGGGTCGAGAAGCGGGGAGGGTCCCCCACTCCCACACTTCTCGACCATAACGCCACCGGGCCCGCGCTCATCCGCCGGACGGGGGCACCTCCGGCCCCGGGCGGCGCTCCCGGCAGCTGCCGCCGCCCGGCCGTCCGCTCCGTCCGCCACGCCGCCCGGACCGGCTGACCGGACAGGACCGGACGATCGCCCAGGTGTCCATCGCAGCCCCATCTGCTGGACACTGTGTCTATGCCCCTGCATATCTCCGACCTGCTGGCCCGGCCCGATCTCAATCTGTCGGTCACCTACGACGTGCCGCCGCGGCTGCTGGCCCGCACGATCGAAGCGGCCACAGTCTCGGATCTTCCGGCGCCCGGAAAGTGGCTGCAGGGCGGCGAACTCCTCATGACCATCGGCCTGCTGCTGCCGAAGGAGCCGGCCGCGTGCCGGGCGTACGTCCGGGATGTGGCCGAGGGCGGGGCGGCCTGTCTGGCGCTCGGCCTGGGGCAGGGACTGCCGTACCAGCAGGCACCGGAACCGCTGGTGACCGCGGCCGAGCAGGCCGGTCTGCCGCTGCTGACGGTGCCGGACGAGGTGCCGTTCATCGCCGTCACCAAGGCGGTCTTCGCCGCACGGGCCGAGGAGCAGCGCGCGCTGCTGCAGCGGGCGTTCGCGACCCAGCGGCGGCTGACCGCCGCGGCGACCGGCGACGGGCTGCGGCCGATGCTGGCGGAGTGGACCGCCGCCACCGGGGTCGGCGCGGCGGTGTTCGACCCGCTGGGGCGGCTGCTCGCGGCGGGTGAGCGGGCGCCGCGGACGCCGTCGGCACAGGCCCGGGATCTGATCGAACGGGTCGCCGCGCGGGGACTGCGCGGCAGCGCGTCCAGCACGGCCGCCGGGCAGCAGCTGGAGGTACAGCCGCTGGGGGCGCGCCGGCTGCGGGGTCTGCTGCTGCTGACCGGCCGTCCGGACGACGCCGCCCGTTCGGTCGTCCCCGGGCTGGTCTCGCTGCTCTCCCTGGAGCTGGAGCGCCGTCACCTCCGCGATGAGCCGGAGCGCCGCCGCAGGTCGGCGCTGCTTTCGGAGCTGCTGGCGGACGAGGATCCGGCCGCCGAGCGGGCCCGGGACATGCTGCGCTCGGTGGGGCTGACGGCCGAGCGGGTGCGGGGTGTCGTGGTGGCGGCGGGGGGCGGTACGGGCGGCCGTACGGCCTCCGGCGGGCCGGGGGTCTCCGCCGGGGCGGGGACCGGCGCCGGGGCGGCGGACGGCGGCGCGCAGGAGATGGCCGCCGATCTGGCGCTGGCGATGCCCGGTGGCCTGGTCAGGGTCGTGGACGGGGCACCGGGCGCGGTCATCGAGGCGGTGGTGGGCGAGGACCTGGACATCCGTGATGTGCTCGCCCGCTTCGCCCCGCGCTGCCCGGCCGGCATCGGTCCGGCCACCACCCCCGAAGCGGTACGGGTGTCCCTGCGCCAGGCGACGGGCCTGCTCGCCGTCAGCCGGTCGAGCGGCGAGCCCGCGGAGGCCCGGCAGAGCCAGGCCAGCCGGCTCCTGCTCGACCTCGGCGACCCCCGTACGCTGCACGGCTATGCCGACACCGTGCTCGGCCCGCTCGATCTCGCGGACAACGGCGAGGAGTTGACCGCCACCCTCGCGGCCTGGCTGGAGACCGGCGGCGCCTGGGACGCCACCAGCCGGCGGCTCGGCGTGCACCGGCACACCGTGCGCAACCGCCTCGACAAGGCCATGGACCTCACCGGCCGCCGCCTCGACGACCCCGACGACCGTTTCGACCTGTGGCTGGCCACCCGCATCCGCCGCGGCGGCGCTTCCGCCACCGGGGCCGGCGGCCGGCCGCCCGCACCGCCGCCAGGCCGGTGACGCACCGCACCTCCGACCGGCCCGCGCTTCACTCTCGCGCCCGCACCGTCTTTACTTCGATAATGACCTACGAGATCCGCACCCCGACACCCGGCGCCGCCGGACCCGCCGCCGCGGCCGGCTCCTCGCACGGCAGCGGACGCGGCAGATTGGTGGCCGTCAGCGATCTGCACGTCCGCTACAAGGAGAACCGCGACATCGTCGAGGGGCTGAGACCCGAGTCCGACGACGACTGGCTGCTGGTCGCCGGCGACGTCGGGGAGTTCGTCTCCGACATCCGCTGGGCGCTCTCGCTGCTCAGCAGCCGCTTCGCCAAGGTGGTGTGGGTGCCCGGCAATCACGAGCTGTGGACCCCGGCCCAGGATCCGGTGCAGCTGCGCGGCGTGGCACGCTACGAGCATCTGGTGGACATCTGCCGGGAGTTGGGCGTCCTCACCCCCGAGGACCCGTATCCGGTCTGGGAAGGCGCCGGCGGTCCGGTCGTCATCGCACCGCTGTTCCTCCTCTACGACTACACCTTCCGGCAGCCGGGGACGACGTCCAAGAAGGAGGCGCTCGCCCGGGCCGAGAAGAACGGGGTGGTGTGCACCGACGAGCACTTTCTGCATCCGGACCCGTATCCGACGCGGGAGGCGTGGTGCCGGGCGCGGGTGGCCGCCACCGAGGCCCGGCTCGCCGCCGTTCCGGAGGAGCTGCCCACCGTGCTCATCAACCACTGGCCGGTGGTGCGCGAGCCCACCCGGCCCCTGTGGTACCCGGATTTCGCGCTGTGGTGCGGTACGGAGGCGACCGCCGACTGGCCGCGCCGCTTCCGTGCCGCCACCGTGGTCTACGGCCACCTCCACATCCCGCGGCTGATGGTGCTGGACGGCGTACCGCATCAGGAGGTATCGCTCGGCTATCCGCGGGAATGGCAGCGCCGGGCCGCCGCGCCGGGCCGCCCGGTCCAGATCCTGCCCATGCCGGCCACGGTCGGCTCCGGCACCACCGGGAGCCCCGCATGATCGACAAGCTGCTGCCGGCCCCGGTCAGGACCGCCGAGGCCTTCGACGACGCGCCGCTGTCCGAGATGTTTCCCGAGGAGTGGGCCCAGGTGGCCAACGCCGTGCCCAAGCGGCAGCGGGAGTTCGGCACCGTACGCGGCTGCGCCCGCCGGGCACTGGCCGAACTGGGCTTCGCCCCCGCGCCGCTGCTCCCCGGCCCCAACCGGGAGCCGCAGTGGCCGGCGGGCGTCGTCGGCGCCATGACGCACTGCGCCGGCTACCGCGCCGTGGCGGTGGCCCGCTCGTCGGAGGTACGGACGATCGGCCTGGACGCGGAGCCCAATCTGCCCGTGAGCGACCCCGGGGTGGTCGACCTCGTCACCCTCCCCGAGGAACGCGCCCAGCTCCGCCGGCTGGCCGCCCTGCAGCCCGAAGTCTGCTGGGACCGCCTGGTGTTCAGCGCGAAGGAGAGCGTCTACAAGGCGTGGTTCCCGCTCACCCGCCGCTGGCTCGACTTCGAGGAGGCCCGCCTCACTCTCGACCCGACCAACGCCACCTTCACCGCCCAGCTGCTCGTCCCCGGCCCCGTGGTCGACGGCAGGGAACTCAAAGAATTCAGCGGCCGGTGGCTCGTCGGGTCGGGGTTGGTGGTGACGGCGATCGTGGAAATGGTGTGACGCCTCACCGGCTGCCCGCGGCGGGAACCGCGCTCGGGCAGCCGTCCACCACCGCGACGGCATGGAGATCGCGCGCCGCAAACCTGACCGGCCCTATTGGTCCTTGGTGACCGGGCTGAGGCCGCGGTCCAGGGCGGCGTCCGGCAGCAGCCGCGACAGTGCTGCGGCTGCCCACGCATCGGTGCCGACGCAGTAGCGGGTCCGGGGCCGGGGGGCGGTCAGTGCCCGGAAGACGGTGCGTGCGAAGTCCTCCGGCCGCGTGGTGCTCGACTGCGCACGTCGCTCGTTCATCCGCAGGAACTGTGCGAAGGACGCTCGGTAGAGGCCGGCGATGTCCTCGGGGGCCTTGTTCAGGATCTCCTCGCCGGCCTCCCGCACCTTGTCCCAGATCGGGGTCGCGATCGCGCCCGGCTGCACGACGGAGACCGAGACGCCGAAGGGCCGCAGCTCGCGGCGGAGTGCATCGCTCATTCCCTCCTTCGCGAACTGCCCCGTCGCATATACGCCGAGGTAGGGAATCGCCATGCTGCCCAGACCCGAGGAGATATTGACGATGCGCCCGCGGCTGCGGCGCAGCTGCGGCAGGAAGGCCTGGGTGACGGCGACCGCACCGACGACGTTGGTGTCCAGCTGCTGTCGCAGCCGTTCGGGCGGCACGCACTCCAGGGGTGCCGAGACGCACGTACCGGCGTTGTTCACCAGCGCCCACACGCCCTGCTCGCCCACGGACTGGGCAACCTCCGCCGCAGCCGCCCGAATCGACTCCTCGTCGGTCACGTCCATGAGCACCGGCCGCAGCCGCGCCGAGGACGCCTGGGCGCGCAGGCTCTCGCCGTCCTCCGTCGTGCGCACTCCGGCGAAGACGCGGAAGCCGCGCTCTTCCAGCCGGAGCGCGCACTCCTTGCCGAGCCCGGAGGAGGCGCCGGTGATGACGACGGCGCGTCCGGCCGGAGGCAGGAGCTTGGGCTGACGGTGTAACAATGCGTTCTCCTTCGGTGGTGGGGTATTTCGGTGGTGGCGTATACGGCCTGGCCGACCGGTTCAGCCGGAGACGTCGGCCCCGCCGGACCCGCCGGACCCGGCCGACACCGCGGACAGCAGGGTGCGGACGGACATGTCGGCGATGTGGTGTGCGCGCGGTGCCGGAACGAGGCCCTCGATGTAGCTGAAGTTCCAGGCGAGTTGGCTGTGACTGGTGAGGGCGGTTGCCACGATGGCGCCCGCCACCGAGATGCCCGCGACGAGCTGGGTATCGGAGACGCGCCAAGGGCCCACCCGGTCCGGGAAGCCGGATCGGCCGAGGTTGGAAAGACACAGGTTGAGCGGCCCCTGTTCGTCCATGGCGCGCATGAACGCCTCACCATCGGCCGCTGTCCTGGGCCCCGCCCGGTCCAGCAGGTTGACCAGGGACAGGTGTTCCGCACGCCTCCGGCGGTCCGCCAGGTCCCGGCTTATGGCGCGGGCCATGGGCCAGAGCGGCATGCCGGGACGGTAGCGGACGCGGGAGGGGAGGGTGGCCGCGTAGGTACCGGCCTCGTCGTAGGAAACGGCGGGGTCCAGTTCGTCGCGGAAGTCGAGTGGCGAACCGATCGAGAAGTGGGCTGGTTCCGGCGTCCCCGCCTCCCGGGCGACGGCGGTCACCATGGCGGCGGCGAGGGCTCCGTGCACCGTGGCCTCGTGCTGCTTGCAGGCGCCCACGAGCAGCTCCAGTTGGCTGACGGTGAGGGACCTGTGCACCATCCGGGTGCGCCGCCGCGCAAAGGGAACCGGATGGCTGGGGGTGACCCGCCGTGGCTGCAGCCGGCGGACCTCTTCCGCGTCACGCTCCATCAGAGCCGTGAGACCGGCGGCACCTGCCTCGCCCCGGTGGTGGCGCGGAAGCAGGTCTTCCGCGGCCGGCAGCGCCCGACGCGATGTACGCGACGGCTCCTCGCCGGTGCTCAGCTGCGCGGCGATGTCGATCCACTCCCTGAGCAGGGACAGCCCCGTCTTGCCGTCGGCTATGCAGTGCGTTGCGGTGAGCAGCAGGTCGTGGACGTCCTCCCGGCGCTCGGCACCCTCCCGGGTGATCACGGCGGCCCGCAGCAGCGGCCCGGTGCGCCCGTCGATGCCCTCGGCGAGCTCATGCTCGTCGACCTCGCGTTCCCACCGCGTGTCGGCCCCGGGGTCGGTGGCCGGCACCTGGACGTGGCGCAGCGGGATCGGCCGCCCGCCCACCGGACGGAACGCGAGGGCTTCACCCTCCGCGCCGCCGCTGATCGCGACGCGCAGCAGAGGGTGCCGGGACTGGAGCACGTCCAGGGCGCGGCGCAGCAGTGGCAGCTCCAGGGGGCCGTGGAGCCGGGTCCGGATGACACCGTTGAGCGGTGAGGTCCGGTCCGCGATCCAGTACCAGCGCTCCAGGGGGCTGAGGCTCCGCCGGACACGTGGTTCCGGGTCCGGGAGGCCGGGGAAGGTGAGCGCTTCCTCGTTCTGGCGGGCGAGCTCCTGCCGGGGCGTCAGCCGGAAGAAGTCATCCCGGACCTGCCGCTGTTCGGGGGTCTCGGCCTGCTCAAGGTCGCTCATCGAGCGGGACGCGGCGACCATGGCCCGGGTGCGGTCGCGGCGGCGGTCCTCGTATGTCCGCAGGGCGAGCGGCAGATCGTCGCACGCCCCGGGCTCGGCCAGGGTGTGGGCCAGGACCACGGCGTCTTCGATTGCCATGGCCGAACCCTGGCCGAGGGTGGTCAGCATGGGGTGCGCGGCGTCGCCGAGAAGGGTGACGCGGCCGTCTCCCCACCGTTCCAGGAAGGGGCGGTCGCGGGAGGGCACGGCGAGGATGTCCCCGGGCGGGGTGGCTTCGATCACCGCCCGCACCTCGTCGGCCCAGCCCTCGTATGCCTGGGCGATCTCGTCCTTGGTGCCGTCCCAGGCATGCGAGCGGGCGGCGGGCATGTTCTTGGTGCCCCACCAGTAGGAGCGGCCGTGGCCGATGTCGATGAGGCCGAAGCGCTGTCCGCTGCCCCAGTAGTGGCGCACGCTGCCCGGGGCGACGCGGGGGTGGTGGAAGGGGACGATGCCGAGCCAGCAGACATAGCCGCTGTCCTTTGACGTCTCCGGCCCGACGAGCCGGCCGCGTACGGCCGAGTGGAATCCGTCGGCGCCGACGAGGATGTCGCCGTGCGCCGAACGTCCGTCCTCGAATCGGACGGTCACGCCCGTATCGTCGGTCTCAAAGCCGGTCGCGGCGGCATCCAGGTGGATGGGGCAGTCCGCGGCCGCGTCCAGCAAGGCCTCCTGAAGGTCCGAGCGGCTCAGGCAGACGCTGGGCGCGCCGACCTTCTCGCAGACCTCCTTGAACGGCAGGTCCCTGATTTCCCGGCCGCGGTGGTCCATGACCGTGAAGGACTCCACGACCTGACCGCGCTTGTCCAGGCCGGGGTCGATGCCCAGTGCGGAGAGCGCGTTGACGGCGTTGGACATGACCGACAGGCCGGAGCCGGCGGCACGCAGCTCGGTGGCACGCTCGTACACCGCCACCTCGATCCCGACCCGCCGGAGTGCGATGGCGCAGGTCAGTCCGCCGATCCCGGCGCCGATGACGATGGCCTTCACAGGCCGATTTCTTGACATGACGTCAGTTCTCCTCAGGGGATCCGGCCGCGCCGGACCCGATCAGGCCCGCGACCGTCCTCGCCACATGTTCCACATACGGTTCTTCCATGATCGTGAGGTGGTCACCGGGCACGCCGATGACCTGGAGCGGGCCGTCGGTCATCTCACTCCAGCCGTTGGTCCGGTCCTCGTGACGGCTGCCGGCCGCGCCGTGCATCGAGGCGAGGACGTCCGGCAGCGGTTCCATGGCGCGGATCAGGGTGAGCCCCTGGTCCCCGGTCTCGGGCCGATAGTCCAGCGCCGCCCGCCAGTTCGCCTGATAGACGCGGAAGAGCCGGCGTATGACGGCCCCTGAACTGCCGGCCGGCAGCACGCCCGCATCGGTCGCGAGACGGGCGATGAAGTCGAACTTCTCCTCCAGCGAGGACAGTTCGCCCGGTATGACCTCCATCGGGGAATCGCCGCCGCGCTCCAGCCAGAGCAGTTCCCAGAAGAACCACCCCAGCAGCGCGTCATCGTCGTGATGGTGGCGCTGTCCCTGGTTCAGCGCGGTGGTGTCCAGGAGCACCAGCCGGGCTATGTCCTCGCCGGACGCCCGCAGCCGGCGGGCGATCTCGAAGGCGACGAAGCCGCCGAAGGACCACCCGCCGATGGTGTACGGACCATGCGGCTGCACCTTCCGCAGCGCGGCGACGTAACTGTCCGCGATCTCCTCGACGGTGCGCAGCGGCGTGGTGCCGGGGTCCGCCCCGGCGGCCTGGAGCGCGTACAGCGGCTGATCGTCCGGAAGGTGCCGGGCGAAGCGTACGTAGCACAGCACGTTGCCGCCCATGGGATGGACCATGAACAGCGGCGGGCGGGTGCCCTCCGGGCGGATCGGCACCAGTGGGTCGTAAGCGGCGACCGCGCCGCTCGTGCGCAGCCGCGCTGCGAGCCCGGCCACGGTGGGGGCCGCGATGAACTCCGACAGCGGGATGTTCACCCCGTAGCGCTGCTCGATCCGGACCACCAGCCGCATCGCGGTGAGTGAGGTGCCGCCCAGGTCGAAGAGGCTGTCGTGCACGCCGACGGCGGGCAGCAGCAGCAGGTCCGCCAGCATCTCGGCCAACCCGCGTTCGTAGGCGTCGCCCGGACCGGCCCCGGTGGCTTCGGCGGTGGGGGTGAGCGGGACCCGCCGCAGGGCGGCGTCGTCCCGCTTCCCGCTGGGGGTCAGCGGCAGATGCGTCATCCATTGCAGGTGGGAGGGCACCATGTGGTCGGGCAGCGCGGTGCGCAGCCGCGTGCGGATGCCGGCCAGGTCCGCGCTGGTGCCTTCGCCGACGAGGAAGGCCACGAGGAGGCCATGGCCGTTCTCCTGCTGCCGGGCCACCACCGCGGCGTCGCGCAGGCCCGGGTACTGCCCGGCGAGATCGGTGACGGCCAGTTCCACCTCGGCAAGTTCGACGCGGAAGCCGCGTACCTTGACCTGTGTGTCGGCCCGGCCGGCGTACGCGATCGTCCCGTCGGGCAGCACCAGGCCGAGGTCCCCGGTGTCGTAGAGCACCCGGTCCCCGCCCGCGAAGGGATGCGGAACGAAGCGCTCCTTGGTGAGGTCGGGGCGGCCTTCGTAGCCGTCGGCCAGGCAGCTGCCGCCGAGGTAGAGGGTGCCGCGCGCGCCGGCGGGCACCGGGCGCAGCCGGTCGTCCAGCACATGTGCCTCGGCGCCGTCGACGGGGCGTCCGATCGGGGGCAGCGTGGGGAACGCGGCCGGGTCTCCGGTCATGGTGAAGGCGGTGGCGACATGGGTCTCCGTCGGCCCGTACTGGTTCTCCAGGACAGCGCCCGGGAGCGCGGCGCACAGCCTGCGGATCTCGTGGGTGACGCGCAGCTGTTCGCCGGAGGAGATCAGCACCCGGAGTGCACGGGGGGTGATGTCCAACGCCTGTGCGGTCTCGGCCAGTTGCTGGAGTGCCACATAGGGGAGGAAGACCCGCTCGATGCCCTCGCGGTCGATCAGCCGCAGCAGCTCCGGTATGTCGCGCCGCTCGGCGTCGCCCACCAGGTGCAGCGTGCCGCCGGAGCACAGCGTGGAGAAGATCTCCTGGAAGGAGACGTCGAAGCTCAGCGGCGCATACTGAAGGGTGCCGCCGCCCGTGGCGCCGCTCGCGGCCTGTGTCTGCCAAGCCACCAGGCCTGCCAGGGAGCGGTGCGGCATGGCCACGCCCTTGGGCCGGCCGGTGGAGCCCGAGGTGAACAGGACGTAGGCGGTGCTGTCGGCGGGGATCTCTGCCGGCGGCTCCACGACCGGGCCCGTGGCCGGCTCGGTCACCGACTCGGCGGGCAGCAGCAGCGACGGGTCGCCGACGAGGTGGGCATGGGGAGCGTGGGCGATGACCCGGAAGGGCCGGGCCTGTTCCAGCATCGCGGCCAGCCGCTGAGCGGGGTAGCCGACATCCAGCGGTACCACGGCGCATCCGGCCCGCAGAACGCCCAGGATCACGGCGATCGTCTGCGGTGAGCGGTCCATGGCGATCCCGATCCGGGCCCGCGGCGGGGCGCCGAGCGCGCACAGCCGCCGGGCCACCAGATCAGCCACCTCGACGAGCCGTGCGTAGCTCCACAGCTCCGCTCCGCTCACCAGGGCCGTCGCGTCCGGCGTGCGGGCGGCCTGCCGTATGAAGCGTTCGACGACGGTGGGGTGGGGCGTGGTCCGGGCGAGAACCGGCCGGTCGGCGAGGAAGGCGAAGTCGGGCTCCGCGTGCGGGTCCTCCACCATCCGCCGCAGGACCTTCCGGTATCCGTCGGCGAAAAGGCGGGCCTGGTCGGCCGAGAATCCGTCGCCGTCGTAGTCGATCCGCAGCCACACGCGTCCGCCGTCCGGTTCGGTGACCGCGTTCACCAGGAGCCGGAAGCTGGTCTCTTCCCAGGTGCGGAAGTGCCGCAGCCGCACGCCCGGTAGGCGGAAGACCTCGGACAGCTGGTGGAAGTGCACATAGTTGAAGGCGGTGTCCAGGACGGGGCCGCCGTGGTCCTCCTGGATGGCGCTCAGCGGGTAGCGGCGGTGGGGGTGGCCGTCCTGTTCCTGCCGGAAGGCCTCGCGCGCCACCTCCAGCCATGCGGCCTGTGCGACGTCGAGACGCAGGGGCACCGTGTTCAGGAAGAGCCCGGCGGTGCGTTCCGCGTGGGCGAGCTCGGGCCGCCCGTGGGTGACCAGACCGGTGGTCACGTCGTGGGTGCCGGCAGACCCGGCAGACCCGGAAAGCCCAGCAGACCCGGAAAATCCGGAAAACATGGCCAGTGTCAGGCAGTGCGCCGTGAAGAGCACGGACTTCATGGGCAGGTGGTGCTCGGAGGCGAACTGCCGCACCTGTGCGACCAGCCCGTCGGGCAGGTCGGCGCAGTGCGCGTCCGGCGGCCCGTGGCCGGTGCCGGGCAGGTGCGTCCTGAACGCTTCGATCTGCAGGGGTTCGCAGCCGGTCAGCTTCTCCTTCCAGTACTGCCGCGCCGTCGCGGACCCCAGGGCGGCCAGCTCCTCCTGTACGCAGGACGCCGCCGAGGGCGGCGCTGTGCCGTCGACGGGACCGATGCCCAGTCCAAGACCGTGCGCGTAGTCCTGGAGGAGTTCCTGGAGCAGGTTCGCCACGCTGCCGCCGTCGAGCAGTGCGTGGTGGAAGCTGAGGACCAGGTCGACGGCGTCGGGCCGGAGGTGTGCCCGGAAGAGGTACAGCGGCGCCCGTTCGAAGACATAGGCGTGGCGGCGTCGTTCCTCGATGTGCGCGCGGACCTCGGCGTCGGCCGCGGCGCTGTCGCGCGCGCGCAGATCGACGATGTCCAGGCCACCGGGCGCCTGCGGGCGGACGATCTGCAACGGCTCGGAGCAGCCCGCCAGGTCGAAGGCGGAGCGCAGCGCCGGATGCCGTGCCACCAGCCGGTCGAACGACCGGCGGAACGCGTCCTCGTCCCAGGGGAGTTCGAGCGTGTACTGGAAGACGTCCTTGTACGTGGCCGAGGACTCGTGCCTGCGGCTGTGGTAGAGCAGGCCGAGCTGAAGCCGGGTGAGCGGCCAGGCGTCCTCGGCGCCTTCCAGACGGGCCCGGTCCATGCTGGACACGAGGGCGAACGGGGCGGGGGCACCGTCGCTCCCGGACGCGGTCAGGATCACGACGCAGCCGGCCAGCCCCGCCACCGTCGGGTTGCGGACGAGGTCGGTGAGGGAGAAGCGCAGGCCCCGGGCCTCGGCCTCGGCGCGCACCTTGAGCATGAGGATCGAGTCGCCGCCGAGCGTGAAGTAGTCGTCATGGACGCCGACGGTCTCCCGGTCCAGCACGGTGGCCCAGATCTCGGCCAGCGCGGCCTCGGTGGGGTTGCGCGGCTGCTGGCCGGTGGCCGGGTCCGCGGTGTCCTGGAGCGGGGGCAGCGCACGGCGGTCGGCCTTTCCGTTGGGGGTCAGCGGAATGGCGTCGATCCGTACGAAGGCGGCCGGGACCATGAACCCCGGCAGCGTCCGCGTGAGCTGGTCGCGCAGCTGCGCGGGGTCGATGGCGGCATCGGCGACGTAGTAGCCGGCGAGGTGGGTGCCGCGAGCGGCGGTGGTGTGGTCCACGACGATGGCGTCGCGGACGCCGGGGACCGACCGCAGGGCGCCCGCCACCTCGCCCGGCTCCACGCGGTTGCCCCGGATCTTGACCTGGCCGTCGATCCGGCCGAGATACTCCAGGGTGCCGTCCGCCAGCCATCGTGCGAGGTCGCCGGTGCGGTAGAGACGGTCGCCCGGTAGGAACGGGTCGTGGACGAACTTTTCGGCGGTCAGTGCCGGGCGGTCCAGATACCCCCGGGCGACACCGGCTCCGCCAATGCACAGCTCACCGGCGACGCCCACCGGCTGTGGCAGATCGTCGGGGCCCAGTACATACAGCCGGGTGTTGTCGATCGGCCGGCCGATCGGGACCCGCGGGACGCTCCGGGAAGGATCGCCCGGGCAGTCGTAGTACGAGACGTCGACCGTGGCCTCGGTCGGTCCGTACAGGTTCACCAGCCGTACGGGGCACTCCGCGCCGGATATGCCGGATGCGCCGAAGACGCCGTTGAACTGCTCGACCCGCGCCGGCGGCAGGGCCTCGCCGCTGCAGAAGACGTACCGCAAGGAGCGTACGCTCTCGCGCGCCTCCGGCAGTGCCTGGAGCAGGTCGAGGAACGGGCCGAGCATCGAGGGCACGAAGTGCACGACGCTGACCCGCTGTTCACGGATGGTCCGCAGGATCTCCCGCGGATCCTGCTGGCCGCCGGGCGGCAACAGGGCCACCGCGGCGCCCTCGACGGCCCACCAGAACAGCTCCCACACCGAGACGTCGAAGGAGACCGGGGTCTTCTGCAGCAGGACGTCGGCGTCGCCGAGCGGATAGCGGCGCTGCATCCACGCGAGGCGGTTGACCACGCTGTGGTGCTCCACCAACACGCCCTTGGGCCGGCCGGTCGAGCCGGAGGTGTAGATGACGTAGGCCAGATCGCGGGAGCCGCTGAGCGGTGGGAGCGGGGCCCCGCTGCCCTGCAGCAGCTCCTCGACATGCCGCACCTTCGCCCCTTCGGCCACCTCGGTGGTGGGGCCGTCGCCGTCCACGATCACCACCTTGGCGCGGCTGTCCGCCAGCAGGAACCGCACGCGTTCGGCCGGGTAACCCTGGTCCACCGGTACGTAGGCACCGCCGGCCTTCAGCGTGCCGAGGAGCGCCACCAGCAGCTGCGGCCCCCGCTCCATCATCACCGCGACCCGGTCGTCCGGGCCGACGCCCTCGGCACGCAGGGCCCGGGCGACCCGGTTGGCCCGATCGTCCAGTTCGGCGTAGGTCAGGGTCTCGCCCGTGGCAGCGACGACGGCGGTCTGCCCGGGGCGGCGGGCGGCCTGCTCCTCGAACAGGCCGTGGAGCGTGGCCTCGTCCGCATAGGGCACCTTCGGACCGTGGCTGCGCCCCGCGGTGAGGTCCTGGTGTTCGGCGGGCTCCAGCATCGGGACTGCCGACGCGGGCCGGTCCAGCATGTCCACGCCGTGTTCGAGCAGCGTCCTGAGGTGGCCGGCGACCGAGGCGATGGGCAGGTCCTCATCGAAGACGTCGAGGGCGTAGTCCAGGTCGACGTGGATGTCGGCCGTGTCGTCGAAGGCGCACACGACGACGCCCAGGGCGTCCTGTTCGTGCGAGGGGGCACTCAAGGCCGTCTGCCGTTCGACTCCCGGTATCGGTGCCGGCCGCGGCCAGTGCAGGTAGGAGAGCGTCACATCGAAGAGCCGGCGGGGGCCCTCAGCCGGCGGGGGCAGTTCGCCCAGGACGTCGCCCAGCGAGAGCCGTTCGTGGCGCCGGAGTGCCCGGGTCGCCTCCTGGGTCTCGGCAACCAGCTCCCGCACCGTCCGCCCGCCGTGTGCCGCGACCCGCAGCGGAAGGGTGTTGGCGAACTGGCCGAAGACGTCCTTGTGGTGATCCTCCGGCCGGTTGAGGAAGGGGACGCCGAGGACCACCTCCTCGCTGCGGTGCAGCCGCGTCAGCCAGGTACCGAACGTGGCGGCGAGGTACGCGAACGGCGAGAAGCCGGCGGCCCGGACCCGGTCGGCGAGCCGGCCCTCGACGACGAACGAGTGGCGGCCGCGGCCGCTCCCGTCCGCCGTGCGCGTGAAGAGCGCGGGCGCCACACCGGCGAGGGCTTCCCGGTGGAAGGCGCGGTCGCGGTCACCGTCGGCGCCGGCACGATAGGCGGCTTCCTCCTCGACGAACGCGAGGTAGGAGGACGGCTCGTGACGGCCGGTGTGCTCCAGGCTGCCATCCGTGGCCCGCGTGTAGTCCTCAAGGATCTCGTGGCTCAGGCGATTGAGGGTCCAGCCGTCGGCGACGATGTGGTGCGCCTTGATGTGCAGATGTGTGACGTCCGGGCTCTCCAGGAGCAGCGTGGCTTCGACCAGGGTGCCGCCGTCCGTGAGCGGCAGTGCCGTCGCCATCGAGCGCCGCATCCATTCGGCGCGCGCGACGTCCGGTTCGGGCTCCTGAGCGAAGTCGACCCTGCTGACCCGGATGCCCTCGCCCGCCACCCACTGGAAGGGCGTCCCCGCGCTCTCGCCGAACCGCAGCCGGAAGGTCTCGTGGCGGTGCAGCGCGCGCTCGGTGCGGTCGGCGAGCGTGTCGTGGTCGACGCCGCCTCGCAGACGTTCGTGGAGGACGCAGTTGAACTGCGGTGATTCCGGAGCCTGAGAACCGGCGGCCCAGATATCCCGTTGATACGCCGTCAGCGGGCTCTGCGCGTCCTCGTTCACCCGTACCTGCCTTCCATGGAGGGCTGCTCCGTCAGCCGCGGTCCCCGTCTTGATCAACATCATGCCTACCGGCGAGGAGAATCGCGGCAGCCCGGAGAGCGGCGGGGCATCGGACGATGAAATCGCGCCAAGGACCGCGAGTGTCCATCAGAAGCACATATCAGACTCGGTAGTTCGGTGACCTACCGGAGTGGCCTCTTCCGCTAGTCGGAGCCAGCAGCCTCCTTGACGTGCTCGCTACACCAGCCGGAAGTTGTCCGAATCCATGAGGGGGCGCAGGAGGCGGGCGGGAAGTGCTACAGGGACGGCGGGAGTACCCCCTACCCGGCAGCCCGCTCGACGGGCACGGGGCACGGGGCACCTTCGGCGCTCGTCATGAAGGCCGCTGCCTTGCGCGGAAGGTGACAGGAATGAGCAACGGCCACCGGAGCATGGGAAGATCGCATCCCCGGAGGTCCGGCCACCTCACGCCGCGTCACATCCCTTCCCTTCCGCACCACTCGGCGGCAACGACGGGTCGCCGGAGCCCGCCACGCCGTACGGTGTTTTCAATGATCGTCAGGACGTTGAAGGGTCAGTAGCCCACTCATGCAAGAGCAATTCGACACATTCGGTGGGACAGCGCCCTCCGACACCGAGCTGGTCCGGCGTATCCGTGCGGCGGCCCGGCCCGGCGGCCGTGTGTCGGCCGGCCCGTATGGCACCCCGGTTCCGGACGGCGCGGCCGGGGCGGGCGAGGATGCCCTCAACGAGTTCCACCGCCGGCACTACGCCGCCGTACTGGCCTACGCCCGCGACTGCTGCCGGTCCTCGCAGGCGGCAGCCGATCTGACGAAGGAAGCCATCAACGGCGTCCTGCACTCCCCCGGCCCGGAAGCGGCTTCCGATGCGGCCTGGCGGGACAGCTTGCTGGCGGCGGTACGCCACACCGCCGCCGCCTGGCACCAGCATTCCCGGAACACCGAGCTGCGGGACGACTTCGCGTCCTGGCTGGCCGCCCAGCCGGGGGAAGGCCCCGGCCCCGCGGACGGTGCCCGGCCGCACCCGGCCGAAGGTGGCCGGCCGGCCGGCGCCGGCGGCGTGCCCACGGCCGGTATGAGCTTCTCGGGGACGGTCCCGTCCGGCGCGCCGGACAAGCCCCGGCGGGCGCGGTTCTCACCGGCGCGGATCACCGTGCTGGCGGTCGCCGTGGCCGTCCTGGCCGGCGTCGCGATATCCGCCGGCCCGCTGTTCGGCTCTTCGCGGCACGATGCCGAGGCCGGCGGCCCCGCACCGTCCGGACACGCGTCGGCGCCCGCTCCGGACCGGTCGCCGACCACCTCCCCCAAGGGCTCGGCAAGCGCATCCCGCTCGGCGTCCGGCTCCCCGGACCCCACCCCCAGCGCGGCGTCGAAGCGTCCGAAGCCGCGGCACCCGTCGTCCAAGAAGCCATCGCCCTCCGCGCGCCCGGGCCACAAGAGCAAACCGCCGGCCCACACCACTTCACTGACCGCCCGGCAGTGGATTGCCAGCAGCGACAGCTTCGGGCCCGCGCGGGTGAACAGCAGCATCGACGGGCATCCCCTCACCATCCAGGGAGCCGGCTACCCGCAGGGTCTGGGCGCCCACGCCGACAGCCAGCTCCTCTACGACCTCGGTGGCTCGTGCTCCGCCCTCACCGTGGATGTGGGCCTCGACGACGAGGTGGGCGCGAACGGCTCCGTGGTCTTCCAGATCTACCGGGACACCACCTTGGTCGCCGACAGCGGGCTGATGACCGTCGACCAGCCCGCCAAGCGCCTCACCGCGGATCTCTCCGGCGGCAGCCAGCTGCGGCTCGTGGTCACCGACGGCGGCAACGGGAACGACTCCGACCACGCCGACTGGGGCGGCCCGCAGCTCACCTGCCGCTGATCCGGCCACCGGACAGCGGCCGGATCAGCACGGCCCGCCCGTGGACCGCCGGCCCGGCGTCCAGGGGCGGGGCCGCTCCATGCCGTCCGGCGCGCCGCTCACCGCTCGTCCGGAGCCAGCCGCAGCGAGATCGAGTTGATGCAGTACCGCTGATCGGTGGGGGTGGCATACCCCTCGCCCTCGAAGACGTGCCCGAGATGCGAGCCGCACCGGGCACACCGGACTTCGGTGCGCACCATGCCGTGGGAGCGGTCCGCGATGAGCTCGACGGCGTCGGAATCCTTCGGGTCGTAGAAGGACGGCCAGCCGCAGTGGCTCTCGAACTTGGTGTCGGAGCGGAAGAGCTCGGCGCCGCAGGCGCGGCAGGAGTAGACGCCCTCGGTCTTGGTGTCGGTGTATTCGCCGACGAAGGCGGGCTCGGTGCCGGCCTGGCGGAGCACCTGGTACTCGGCGGGGCTCAGCTCGGCGCGCCACTGCTCGTCGGGCTTGTCGATCTCGTACGGCATCTGGGGCCTCCTCAGCTCAGCTGCCCAGGCGGGACAGGATGGCGGGGCCGAGGTCGGTCACATCGCCCGCGCCCATGGTGAGAACAAGGTCACCGGGCTTCGCCATTCCGGCGATGACGCCCGGGACGGCGTTCTGGTCGGTCTCGGGGGTGACATCGGCGCCCGCGGCGCGCGCGGCATCGATGATCAGGGCGCTGGTGACGCCCGGGATCGGGTCCTCACGGGCCGGGTAGATGTCCAGGACGACGGAGGCGTCGGCGAGGGCGAGGGCCTGGCCCATCTCCGTGCCCAGCTCCTGGGTGCGGGAGAAGAGGTGCGGCTGGAAGACGACCAGCACGCGGGCGCCCTCGGCGGCGCCGCGGATCGCTTCCAGGTCGGCGGTCATCTCCGTGGGGTGGTGTGCGTAGGAGTCGATGACCTGCACGCCGGCCGCCTCCCCCATGAGCTGGAGGCGGCGCTTGACGCCGGTGTACTTGCCGAGCGCGGAGGCGAGGTTGTGCGGCGGGAGGCCCAGCGCGACGCCGGCGGCCAGCGCGGCGACGGCGTTGTGGGCGTAGTGCCGGCCCGGGACGGAGACTGTGAAGGTGAGGATCTTGCCGCTGGTGAGGGTGACGGTGACATCGCTGGTCAGGCCGCGGGGGTTGACCTTCAGGATGCGGACGTCGGCGTCCGCGGACTCGCCGTAGGTGACGACCTCGATGTCATGGCGGCCGGCGATCTTTTCGGTCAGCTCACGGGCGCCGGGGTGGTCGGCGGCGATGACCAGGGTGCCGCCGGGGCGGATGCGGCCGACGAAGGTCTCGAAGGACTCGTAGATCTCGTCCATCGAGGCGTAGTTGGCGTGGTGGTCCAGCTCCACGTTGAGGATGATGGCGACCTCGGGGGCGTACTTGTGGAAGCTGCGGTCGCTCTCGTCCGCCTCCGCGACGAAGATGTCGCCCGAGCCGTGCTCGGCGTTGGACCCCGGGGCGTCGAGGTCGCCGCCGATGGCGTACGACGGCTTGAGGCCGAGGGCGCCGAGCGAGACCGCGAGCATGGAGGTCGTGGTCGTCTTGCCGTGGGTGCCGGCGACGGCGATGGGGCGCAGGCCGTCCATGAGGGAGGCGAGCGCGTCGGAACGGTGCACGACGGGGATGCCGCGCTCATGGGCGGCGGCCAGCTCGGGGTTGTCGGGGCGGATCGCGGAGGAGACGACGACGCTGGTGGCGTCCTCGGCGAGATGCCCGGCGGCATGGCCGAGGTGGACCGTGGCGCCGAGGGCGCGCAGGGCCTGGGCGGTCGCGGAATCCTTGGCGTCGCTGCCCGCCACCCGGGCCCCGCGCTGCGCAAGGATCTTGGCGATGCCCGACATACCGGCTCCGCCGATGCCGATGAAGTGCGGCCGGTCCATCGAGGCTGGGATGGCGGGTGCCATGGGCGGGTCTCCCTGATGTCGATCGTCGCGAGCGGTGGTGCGGTGGTTCGGTCGTGCTGTCGATGATTCTCGCACCCGGCACCGACAGAGCCGGTCCGCGGACCCGGCCGGGTGCGGTCCCCGGTGCGAAGCCCGGTGGTCAGCGGCGGATCAGGCCCTGTGCGGGTGGCGGGGGCCCCTCAGCCGCCGGAAGTGCCCTGAGGCTGGTCGTCCGCCGCGTGCGAGAAGAGTTTGAGGACCGGGACGCCGACCCTGTGACGGGCGCGGGAGGCCCAGTCGCGGTGGAAGAACTCCTCGACGAAGTGCGGGGTGGTCAGCACGATCACCTCGTCCGCGCCGGTCTCGTCGACGATGGACCGCAGCAGGTCCAGCGGATGGTCCTCGACCACCTGCCCGACGGCCTCCGAACCGGCGTCGCGCAGCGCCTGCAGGGTGTGCGCCAGGGCGAGCTCGGCGGGGGCCTCGGCCTGGCGGCCGCCCGGCTCCTCGGCCTCCCGTACGGCGTCGTCGAACTCGCCGAGGGCGACGTCGTCGATGGCCCGCAGCAGCACGTCCTGCTTACCGCGCGGCTGCATGAGCACGACGAACGAGATCCGGTCATCGCCGTGCAGGGTGGTCACAAACTCCACGTCGGCGGGCGTCAGAGGCTTCTCGATCATCAATACGCTCGTGAACACGACGGACGCCCTTCTTCTCTTCGGGGCGCCGCATGGCACGGCGCCCGACAGACACCATCCTGCCCCGTCGCCACACGGGACCTGTCGCCTTTTAGTGTGCCCAACGGAAGCTAAGCGGAACAGATAGTTCCGCCGATTGTCAGGACCGACGGTAGCGAGTGAACAGGAACCCGGCCTCTTCCAACACCGATGCCAGGGCGAACCGCTCCGGAACCGCGACGGCGGGACCGTTCATGATCCTCGGCGCGTCGCCCACGGCGACCACCGGAGCCAGCGACAGACACATCTCGTCCAGCGCATCGGCCGCCGCCAGCTGCCCCAGCAGCCTCGGCCCGCCCTCCGTCAGCAGCCGGTGGTGGCCCCGCCCGGCCAGCACCCCGGCCACCCGGGCCGGATCGACACCCAGCCCCTCCCCGGCGAACAGCACCTCGGCGCCGGCCGCGCGGGCCCGGTCCACCCGGTCCGCCGGCGCCCCCGCACCGGTCACCACCACGGTGGGCACCTGCGGCCCGGTGAACAGCGGCAGGGTGAAGTCCAGCCCGAGGCCGGCGGTCACCACGGCGATGGCAGGGGCCGGGCCCTGGCCGGCGGCGGCCCGGCGGGCGGCGAACGCCTCCCGGGCACGGGCCGGCCGGTAGCCCTCCTGCCGCACCGTCTCCGCCCCCACCACCACGGCATCCGCGAGCGCCCGCAGCACCCCGAAGATCCGCATGTCGGCTGCGCCGGACAGCGGCTGCGAGCGGCCCTCGTGATGGGCCGCGCCGTCCAGGGAGGACACCATGTTCGCCCGCAGCCAGCCGGTGCGCCCGGAGCGCGCCGGGTCGTCCGCCGCCGGGTACGCATAGGCGTCGGCCAGCTCGTCCAGCGTCCACTCACGGTCCGTGGAGTCGGTCGTCCCCGCCCCACTGCTGTCGAGGTCAGGGGCCGGAACGGGCGGGGCAGGGAGCGGGAACAGGCGTCGCATGGCGGCAGTGTGACATGCCTCGCTCACCGGACCGGCGGGTGCCGCACACGAGATAGGCTGGACGGCTGTGTCGCCTTCCCAGCACTCCTCCCCGCAGCCCGACCCGACAGCCGGACTCCCGGCCGACGGGGACGACGCGGTGCCCGCCGCGCTCACCACCCGTGCCCCGCAGGTCCCGGCCGACCGCCTGGTCGCCGAGATGGTGCCGCCGCCGCGCTTCCAGGGCGCCCGCTTCGACACCTACATCCCGGATGCGAAGCAGCCCAGCCAGGCCGAGGCCGTACAGGTCCTGAGCGACTTCGCGGACAGCATCGACGCCGGGCGGGCGGGCGCGGCCAAGCGGCGCTGGTTCGCCAGGAAGCCGGCGGCCCCCCAGGGCCCGCGCGGGGTCTACCTGGACGGCGGTTACGGCGTCGGCAAGACCCATCTGCTCGCCTCCCTGTGGCACGCCACCCCCGCCCCGGCCGAGCGCAAGGCCTTCGGCACCTTCGTCGAGCTGACCAACCTCGTCGGCGCGCTCGGCTTCCAGCAGACCGTCAAGACGCTCGGCGACCACAAACTGCTGTGCATCGACGAGTTCGAGCTCGACGACCCCGGTGACACGGTCCTGGTCTCCACCCTGCTCGGCAAGCTGGTGGACGCCGGGGTGGCGCTGGCCGCCAGCTCCAACACCCTCCCCGGCAAGCTCGGCGAGGGCCGGTTCGCCGCCGCCGACTTCCTGCGCGAGATCCAGGGGCTGAGCGCCCACTTCCGTCCGCTGCGCATCGACGGCGAGGACTACCGTCACCGCGGTCTGCCCGAGGCGCCCGCCCCGTACGACGACGAGACCGTCACGCGCACCGCGTACCGCACCCCGGGCGCCTCTCTCGACGACTTCCCCTCCCTGCTGGAGCATCTGTCCAAGGTGCACCCCAGCCGCTACGGCGCCATGTGCGACGGCATCGAGGCGGTCTGCCTCACCGATGTCCAGGCGGTGCCCGACCAGTCCACGGCGCTGCGGCTGGTCGTCCTCGCGGACCGGCTCTACGACCGTGAGGTGCCGGTGGTGACGTCCGGCAAGGCCTTCGACGAGCTGTTCAGCGACGAGATGCTGCGCGGCGGCTACCGCAAGAAGTACTTCCGGGCGATCTCCCGGCTGACGGCGCTGGCGCGCGACGCGGGCACCCTGGTGACCGACGCCCGGTAGGCGGATCAGCGGCAACACCCGGTTGGTGCCCGCCGCCCGGTTCCCGGCGGCCCGGCCGCGTGGTACACACGAGCGGATCACGCCACCTGTCCGCCAACAGGGAGTTGCCCATGTCCGCGACACGACGTCAGATCCTGGCACGCACCGGTGCACTGGGGGCGGGAATCGCCTTCTCCGGAAGCCTCACGGAGCTCTTCGCGGGGACCGCGACCGCCCAGAGCATGGGACAGCGCGGCTACGGCCCGCTGGTCCCCGACCCGGACGGCCTGCTCGACCTCCCCCGGGGCTTCCGCTACCGGGTCCTGTCCCGGGAGGGCGACCCGCTGCCGTCGGGAGAGGGCAAGGTGCCCAGCAACTGTGACGGCATGGCGGCCTTCCCCGGGCGCCGCGGCGGCACCCACCTCGTCCGCAACCACGAGAACCGTACGGGCTCCCGCCAGGCCGTCCCCAGGGTCCGCGATCTGACCTACGACCCCGGTGGGGAGGGCGGCTGTACGGCCCTCGAACTCGACCGGGACAACAAGGTGCTCTCGGAGCGGGTCGCCATCGCCGGCACCTCCACCAACTGCGCGGGCGGCCCCACCCCCTGGAACACCTGGCTGACCTGTGAGGAGACCGAGTTCCGGGCCGGTGAGGAGAACTACACCAAGGACCACGGCTTCATCTTCGAGGTCGATCCGTACGACCCGCGGCGCACCGGAGCCGTCCCGCTGACCGCGATGGGCCGCTTCCAGCACGAGGCGATCGCCGTGGACCCCGGCACCGGCATCGTCTACGAGACCGAGGACGCCTTCGAGAAGCCCTTCGGCCTCTTCTACCGCTTTCTGCCCGAGAAGCCGATGGGCGGCCGTGGTTCGCTCCGGGCCGGCGGCCGCCTCCAGGCACTGCGTGTCCCCGGAGTGCCCGACCTCTCCACCATCCAGCGGCCCGGCACCACCTTCGACCACGTCACCTGGGTGGATGTGCCCGATCCGCTCGCCCGTGAGACCCCGATCCGCTTCCAGGACTTCGGCCCTCAGGGCATCACCCACGCCCAGAAGCTGGAGGGCTGCTACTGGGGCGGCTCCTGCGTCTACTTCGTCTCCAGCTTCGCGCACCGCGAGGACGGCTCGGCGGCCGACCACTACGGCCAGATCTGGAAGTACGACCCGAAGAAGCGGCGGCTCACCCAGGTCATCGTCTTCGGCCCGGACACCGATCTCCAGCTGCCCGGCGAGTCCCCCGACAACATCTGCCTCGCGCCCAGCGGCGGACTGATGGTGTGTGAGGACGGCGAGGGCGCCCAGCATGTCTTCGGTCTCACCCGGCGCGGCGAGGTCTATGCGATGGCGCGCGGCCGGCAGAACATCGGCACCCCGCAGAAGCCGGAGTGGGGCGAGTTCGCCGGAGTGACGTTCTCGCCCGGCCACCGGACGATGTATGTCAATTGCTATACGCCGGGGACGACGTTCGCGGTGACCGGGCCCTGGCACCACTGAGGCCCACTCGGGTCGGCCGGGAGCAGGGGCGAACCGCGGCTACCCCCACCCCACCGCGGACCGCGGCTCCCCCCCCACCCCCGAACCCACCCCCGCCCCCTCCCCCGAAGGGGGGAGGGGGAGGGGGCGGGGGAGAGCCCGCGGCCCCGCTCAGCCGCACCCCGGCTCAGCCACACCCCGGCTCAGCCGCCCCCCGCTCAGCCGCGCCGCGAGCTGAGGGCGCACGCGGCTGCGGTGGCGGCGGCCGCGATCAGGGCGGTGACGGCGAGCGGCAGCCAGGGGGCGCTGATCGTCCCGTGGAGGGAGCCGGTGACCAGTCCCGATACGGCGGCGTTGGCGGGCGAGGCGCCCAGCACCAACAGCAGCAGGGCGGCGACCAGGCCCGCCGGGATGCTCCAGCCGGTGCTGCGCAGCACCGGCCAGTTGCTCAGCGCGCCGACGGCGGTGCCCATCAGCAGACACACCAGCGCGGCGAGCAGCGCGGCGAGGGCCGCGGGCAGGACCGGAACGGCCACCTGGTGGTTGTTGGAGCGCGGGTCCGCCAGCAGTACGACCACTGCCGTACCGATGAGCGCGAGCAGCAGCCCGGTGCCGGCCGCGGTCAGCACACAGGCGAGGTGCACCCGGCCCGGCCCGGCGGCGGCCGCGGCGCAATTGCGGGCGGCCGGCGGCTCGTTGGTGACACAGACCCGGGTCAGCCATACGGTGGCCGGCAGCAGGCCGCCGACGGCCCAGCCGAATGTGTTGAGGAGCGGGTCGCCGATCCGGATGCCGATGGCCAGCCAGGCGGCGTAGAGGATGACCGGCGGCAGCCAGCGGTGCGAGCCGATGAGCAGTGCCGTCTGATAGCGGAGGAGAGCGATCACGGGAGGGGGGCCTCGTGGGGTGTGGGGGCGTCGTCGGTGACCGGGGCGGTACCGGGGGCGGTACCGGGGGCGCCGTGCGGCAGTGGGGCGGCGGTGACCGCGCGGATGTGCCAGGGCGGACGGGCGGTGAGCAGGGCGCGCAGCAAGGCGTCGGAGTGGACGGCCGGTACCGTCAGCCGGGTCGTCCCGTCCGGTCCGGACGCGATCTCCGGTGCGCCGGGCAGGTGCGGCGCACCGTCGGACGGCAGGTCCCCGGGTGCGCCCTCGGCCTCGATGAGGACGCGGGGGCCGGCCGCGGCCGTCGTACCCGCCGCCGGGCCGCGCCCCTCATGGGCCAGCAGCCGTCCGTCCGTGACCCGGTAGCGGGCGTCGGCGGCGCCCGCGAGCCGCTGCGGGTCATGGTCGACGAACACGACGGTGCCGCCGTCCGCAACCCGTTCGGCGACCGCATGGTCGAGCACCTCGCGCGCGCTCCGGTCCAGACCGGTCCAGGCCTCGTCCAGGACCAGGAGGCCGGGCTCGGCGAGCAGCGCCTGGGCGACCGCGACCTTCTGGCTCGTCCCCTTGGACAGCTCGGACAGCCGGGTTCGCGCATGCCCGGCCGCCCCGAAGCGTTCGAGCCACTCGGTGGCGCGGCGGGCCGCGGTGGGGCCGGGCAGGCCGTGGATGCGGCCGAGGTGGGTGAGGTAACCGGCGGCGGTGAAGGGCAGGGCGGCCGGGAAGCGTTCGGGTACATACGCGGTGCGCGGGCGGCCGGTGATCCGTCCGGTGCTGGGCCGGTCGATCCCGGCGAGCAGCCGCAGCAGGGTGGATTTCCCGCTGCCGTTGGTCCCCTCGACACGCAGCAGTGCGCGAGTGGGCACGTCGAGATCCACCTCCCGCAGCACCCAGGGGCCGCGCACCCCGTACCGCCGTCCCACCCCGTCCAGCCTCATACGTTCCGGCACCTCCGCTGTCTCCGCGCGGCCACCGCCGCCCCGTCGCCCCCGACGGTAGCCGGAGCGGGCGCCCGGTGCCTGTCCCGAGACGCGTTCGCCCCCGGCCGTGCGCGCCCCAACCTCGCGCCGGGCGGGCGGCGTTGGCCGTCACGGCTGCCGGACGGTGGCCGGGGCGGCGGGAGCGGGGCGGGGGCGCTGTCGGTGGCGGCTGGCAGACTGGGCGGGTGACCAGCACCGAGACCGCCGGGGAGCCCGGCAACAGCGCCACCAGCCCCTCCGAGCACGCAGAGACCGACCGGGACGCGGCTCCGCAGTTCGTGCTGCCGCTCGTCGTACGGATCGAGCGGGACGCGCCGCCGGCGCGTACGGACGCGCTGGAGACGGCGGCGCGGGCGGTGCTGGTGCTGCTGTCGGACGAGCGGTCGGCCGGGGACGGCGAGTGGGCCGCGGCGGTGCGGGACTGGCAGGACGCCCGGATCCGGAAGGTGGTGCGGCGGGCGCGCCGCGCGGAGTGGCGGCGGGCCGGGGCGCTGCCGGGCATCACGGTCACCGGCCATGAGGCCGAGGTGCGGGTCTTCCCGCCGGTGCCGCTGGACGGCTGGCCGAAGGACCTGGCGCGCCTGCAGGTCTCGGGCACGGAGCTGGACGATCCGCAGCCGCCCGGGGCGCCCGCCGCGGGCCCGGTGCTGTGGTTCAGCCCCGAGCTGGAGATGTCGGCGGGCAAGGAGATGGCACAGGCCGGGCACGGCGCGCAGTTGGCGTGGTGGGAGCTCTCCGAGGAGGAGCAGGCGGCCTGGCGGGCGGCCGGGTTCCCGCTGTCCGTGCGGTCCGCCGGGCGCGCGGAGTGGGACGCGCTCACCCGCAGCGGTCTGCCCGTGGTGCGCGACGCCGGGTTCACGGAGATCGCACCGGGCTCCTGCACGGTCGTCGCCGACCACCCCGCGCTGCGGAGGGCGCTGCCGCGCACCGGCTGAGAGCTGAGCGGGCCGGGGTTCGCCACCGGGCCCGGCGCCCGGCCCGATCAGGCCACCGTCGGGGCGCTGCTCGCGCCGGTCACCGCGGTGCGGCGGAGGAGGCCCGCAGCGCCGCCGCGCGGCCCCGCGGGGGCACCGGTGAAGCTCAAATCAACCTCTGAACTCGGCCGGTGCAGGGTTCGGCCCGTCCTGACGCGGCATGAGTACCGACACCACGGAGCGAGAGGGGGAGCCATGGAGCGCCTGGGTACGGGAATCGGCTGGCGGCCGGAAATCGCCGCGGAGATCGCGGAGCTGCCCGGGGTGGACTGGGTCGAGGTGGTGGCGGAGAACATCTGCCCGGGCCATCTGCCCGCCGCCCTGGAGGAGTTGCGCGAGCGCGGCACGACCATGATCCCGCACGGGGTCTCGCTCGGTCTCGGCGGCGCCGACCGTCCGGACCCCGGCCGGCTGACCGCGCTCGCCGAGCGCGCCGAGGCACTCGGCGCACCGCTGGTCACCGAGCACATCGCCTTCGTCCGGGCGGGCGGTCCGCTCACCGCCTCGCCCCGTATGGAGGCCGGGCATCTGCTGCCCGTACCGCGCACCCACGACGCACTGGACGTGCTGTGCGAGAACGTACGGATCGCCCAGGACGCCCTGCCGGTGCCGCTGGCGCTGGAGAACATCGCCGCCCTCGTCAACTGGCCGGGCGAGGAGCTGACCGAGGGGCAGTTCCTGGCCGAGCTCGTCGAGCGGACCGGGGTGCGGCTGCTCATCGATGTCGCCAACCTCCACACGAACCACATCAACCGGGGCGAGGACCCGGCGGTCGCCCTGGACGAGCTGCCGCTCGACGCGCTGGCCTACGTCCATGTCGCGGGCGGGGTGGAGCGGGACGGGGTGTGGCACGACAGCCACGCCCACCCGGTGACCCGGCCCGTACTGGACGTCCTGGCCGCACTGTGCGCCCGGATCACGCCGCCCGGGGTGCTGCTGGAGCGGGACGACGACTTCCCCGAAGGCGGGGAACTGGCCGGCGAACTCAAGGCGATACGCACCGTACTGAAGGAGGCCCGCCTTGACCGGGCGGCTTGAGGCAGTGGCGGACACCGCACCGGACGCGGGCACCGCACGGGACGCGGGCCACCGCCCGGACGCGAGCACCACACAGGACGCGGGCCACCGCCCGGACGCGAGCACCACACAGGGCGCGGGCACCGCACGAAACACAGGCACCACACAGGACACAGGCCACCGCCCGGACGCGAGCACCACACAGGACACGGGCACCGCACGAAACACAGGCACCACACAGGACACAGGCCACCGCCCGGACGCGAGCACCACACAGGACACGGGCCTCCGCCCGGACGCGAGCACCCGCCCGGACGCACCGGCCGAAGGGGGCACCACGGGTGCCACTGCGGGCACCGGCACCGGCACCGACACCAGCACCAGCACCAGCACCGGCACCGACGCGGCGCGCCAGCGGCTGGCGCTGGCGCAGACCGCGCTGCTGTCCGCGCTGGTCGCCGGGACGCCCGCGCCCGAGGGCTTCGACCGCGCCCGGCTGCGGGTGCAGAGCCGGGCGCTGGCCGCCAAGCGGGCCGCGGTGGTCGCCAAGGTCGCGCCCGAGCTGCCCGAGATCCTCGGCGCGGACTACCGGGCCGCCTTCGCCGGCCATGCCCGGAACCGGCCCATGAGCGGCGGCTACCGCCAGGACGCCCTGGACTTCGCGGCGTATCTGCTGGCCCAGGGGCGGCCCGAAGCCCCGGTCCCGCGGCGGCAGTTGACGCGCTGGTGGCGGGAGCGCGCGGGCCCGAAGCCGCCGTCCGCACGGCCCGCGGCCCGGCTGGCACGCGCCCTGCGGCTCTTCCGGCACCGGGGGTGACCGCGATGCCCTACCCCCAAGCGGTGTACCTGGGGATCGGTGCCTCGTCGCTACTCGGGCAGCCCGTTTGCAGCTTCGACAGCAGCTGACGGCCCCTGACCCCGTCGTCCGCATCCTGCCCACCCAGCCTCAACCGCCCGCCAGTTAAGCCCATCAGGCGGCGACGCCGAACTCGGTGCGGGCGCGGTGGACGAACTTGCCCCCGGCTGGCCCGCGCCGCCAGGGGGCAAAGGTCGCGTTGAACTCGCGGACGTAGTCCTTGGTGCGGGTGGACTGGACGCTGGCAAGGATGTCGACCGAACGGTTGCCGAGTTCGAGGCCGCGGGCGACTGCGGGGCCTTCCCGGCCGAGCCGCTGCCCCGTCCCCACGCCGACACCCCGGCTCGAACGCCTGGCTGAGCACATAGATCCGTACGCGGTGATGCGCGACGGAGTCGTACGCGACTGGGCACGTTCGTTGGTACGTCGTCCCCCTCATCGAGGAGGGGGACGGCCGTCTCAGGCGCCGGCCTGTGCGAGGGCGAGGTGGAGGGCGAAGGCGCCGAGGGCCTCCTTCTCGGGCGGGTAGATGTCGCGGATCGCGGCCACGAGCTCGTCGTGGGTCATGTCCGGGCCGCCGATCGCGGCCGGATCCTCGGCACCGAGCATCGCTTTGAATGACTCGTACTCGTTGACCTGGGTGATGCGGGTGGTCAGGGTGTCGTCGCCACAGCTGATCCGCAGAGTGTCCCCGGCGGCGATCTTGCGGATCTTGGGATAGCCGACGCGGACTTCGATGGTCTTGGCTCCGGCCGCGATTAGGTCGAAGTACGGCTTGCGGATGTTGAGGGAGTACTCGGCGGGTTGCGGTTGCTGGATGGCCATCGGTCTCCTTCATGCTTCAGACGATGCTGTGGGCAGGGCTGAGCGGGCTGCTGCGTTGACGGCGGCCAGCCGTTCGTGCAGGCCCTCGACGGCTGTCTGCCGGGGATAGCGGCGGGTCAGGAAGGTGGTGAGGTTGCCGGCCCGGTTGCGGACGGAGTCGACGACGCGGGCGGAGTCCAGGGCTTGGTGGCCGAGGATGACGGCGTCGTCGGGGTCACCGAGCTGGGCATGGGCGAGCGCGAGGTCGATGCGTGCGATGGCCTCCCGGCTGGGGGACCGGGATGCCGCCGGGGCCGCTTCATAGGTGGCCAGCGCGCTTTCGGCGTGCTGGCGGGCCTGTTCAGCCTGGCCGAGCCAGATGAATGAGGTCGCCGGATAGGAGGTGAGGGCATAGTCCGCCAGCGGCATCACGTCCATGCCGAAGCGGCGGGGTGAGCGGGGCGGCAGGAGCCGGTGGGCGTCCTGGGCGGCATGGAAGGCGGTGGTGAAGCCTTCGGCGTCGCCGTCGGCGGCGGATGCGCGGGCGGCCTGGGCATGCAGCCGCACGGTCAGCGGATGGCCGGCTGGGGCCTCGGTGAGGCCCTTGAGAGCCGCGTTATGGGCCTTGGCGGGCCGTTGTTCATACAGGTTGATGGAGGCGGCGGCATCCATCGCCCACGCGCACAGCTGGCCGTGCCCTGCCTGCTGGCCATGGACGAACGCGTCGGTGGCGAACGCCAGACCGGTGCGAGCGTCTCCGAGGTCGTGGGCCAGCCAGGCCAGGAGCTCGGACAGCCATCCGGCATACACCAGCAACTCACGTTCTTGACTATGGGTGTGCTTGGCCTTCAGCAGATGGTTGACCTTGCGCCGATAGTCCATCATCGCGTCGAAGACCGCCCTGGGTGGCTTGAGCGAGTACGCGTGGTTGAACTCGGTGACCGCGAGGTCGAGGTGGTCCAGGGTTCCCGAACCGAGCGAGGTCGCTTCCGCCTGCTGGGTGAACTCCATAGCCTCGGCGGCGGCCTGTTCCAGGATCTGTGCGGCGGCGGCCGAGGAGGCCATAGCCAGTCCGGCGAGTTTCACCACTTCGCGACGCTTCGTTGCCTCCACCTCCGTGAAGTCCGCACCGGTCCGGGCCGCGTCCCCTTCGGGAAGTGTTCCATCGGGCCCGTCCCCGCACCAAAGCGGAACGTTCCCGTCCACTGCGGGGGTGGGTGAGTAGTCGCGGGCAAAGCCCAACCCGACTGGACTGGTGGCGAACAGACGGCACAACAGGTCCTGATAGTCGGAGCTGGGCAGGACCCCTGCCTCCCAGTCCTTCCAGGAGCGCTCGGACATCCCGACCTTGGCCAGGCCCTCGGTTTCGACGAGCTGGTGGGCCGCGGCCACAGCCTGGGCGACCGTCCAGCCCATGGCTAGGCGGCGGCGCTTGAGGCGCCGGTGGCCGCAGTGGTCCGCGATCTCGGCGGCGATCTTGGCGATCAGGGCCGCCGACACAGGGGCGGGGGAGCCAGCCCGGCCCAGGGCACGTTCCCGCAGGGACAGCTCTGGCCCGCTCGGTTTTCTGGGATTTCACCGGGTGCCTCCCCGCCTGCCCCGCGAGGCGGCGCTGGTTGCGCCGCTGGTGGTGAACAACGACTTTCTGCCTTCCCTGGCAAGCGAACAAACCCTTTTGCGAGGGCGGACCCGCCGCCTGCTGTGGGCGGCCACACCGCCCACAGCAGGCGGTTACCTCTCACTACCTGCGACAACGCCGCCGGGACACTCTGATAACGGCGCCGCATCCGGCCAACGGGCCTTGGACATCGGATGACTCCCCCGGCGATGACGCGAGGGGCATCAGGCCGGACGCGTCGCCTCCCACCCCTTATCCACACGCCCCGGGCTCGGCCCAGGGCGGGAGAACGAGAGGGACACCATGGACGAAGCACAGCCGACCGCGGCCCTGTCCGGGCAGATCGCCCAGCTGGACCGGCTGGACGGTCAGTTGATCGAGCGGATGCGGCACGAGGCCCTGACCGCCCCGGCGCCCTGGAAGGCCGAGTACGGCGAGTTCCAGTCCGGTGGCTGGTGGACCACGTCGCTGATGAACGCCTCCGGCGAGGCCGCAGACGTGAAGATCGGCGACTGCACCGCCCGTCCCACCGCCCTGCTGGAGCACATGCCCGCCACGGCCGGCCTGCTGGCCGAACTGGGCCTGTCCTACATGTGGGTAAGGCTCGCCCGTCTGGAGGCGAACGCGTTCCTCTGGGAACACCGCGACTACGACGAGCTGGACCAGGTCGAACGCCACCGCCTGCACATCCCGCTGCACACCAATTCCTCCGCCTTCCTGGTGACCGGCGGGACCAAGGTCCACATGGCCGGCGGGCGGATCTGGCGGCTGACCCCGACCTACGCGCACGGGGTCTGCAACCTGCTGGGCCCGGACCGGATCCACCTGATCGCGGACGTCTACGCGGACGACGCCTACGACCGCCTGGCCGGGCGGGCCGACGCACCTGCGGCCGCCGAGCGGCTGCCACGGGCGACGGAGGCGGTGCTGGCCGAGCGGTTTGCCGCCGCCCGGCGCCTGGCCAACCTCGGCTACGCCGACGCCGCCGAAGGGCTGCTGCTGCGGCTGTTCTACTCCTTCGCCCTGCCAGAGGGCACCGCCTACGACCTGATCGCCGGCCTCCACACCAGCCGCGGAGACGCCGAGGCCGGCCGCCGCTGGACGACGGCAAAGTCCAAGCTCCTCGCCCTCGCCTCCTGAACCCACACCTCACCGGACGACCCCCGAGCCCTGGAAGGACTCCGCGCATGCCCACCGCAACCATGGCCCCGGCCCCGGCCCCGGCCGAGCTGCACCTGGCCGAACTGACCGAGGCCAACCGGCCCACCCAGTTGCCGCTTTTGACTCGCATCGCCGAACTGCTGTTCGCCGCCCCGGCGGTCACTCACCTGCTGGTCCGCGGCTCGCTCGCCTCCGGCACCGCCGACCGCCTCTCCGACGTGGACTTCCTCGTCGGCGTCCACGACCGTGACCTCCCCGCCTTCACCGCCGCCCTGGGCGACCTGATGACGGTCGCGGGCGGGGCGCTGCTGCCCGGATGGCGCGACACCATTGTCGCGGACCTGGGCGGCATCGGGTTCGTCTTCCTCGTCCAGCACGAGGGCAAGCTCCAGCAGGTCGACCTCTACCTGACGCCCGCCTCGCAGATCACCAGCGTCCGCCGGAAGATCGCCGGGAAGGTGCTGCTGGACCGCCCGCCGGCCGAGATCACCACCGGGCAGATCGAGCAGGCCCGCTCCCACATCACCGGGCTGTTGGGGCGACCGCGGTCGTGCACCGAGCTGCTGATCGAGCACCTGGTGCTGGCGGTGCTGCTGCACAAGCGCATCCAGCGCGGTCAGCGGTTCGTCGCCTACGCAGAGTGGCACATGCTGCACACCGCGACGAAGGACCTGACCAAGACCGCGCTGGCTCCGACGTCGCGGTTCTGGGGCTGGTATCAGCTGCGGGAGGAGATCGCGCTGACCCCGATCGGCCGGGCCTGCCTGGCCGACCTGGACGCGGCGGTCACCTCCCCGGCCGTCCCCGAGGCCGCCGACGTCGAGGCCGCCCTGGACCGGGTGCTCGCGCTGACCGAGCGGGCCTGCCCGATGGCCCTGGACGGTCTGACGGACGCCATCACCGCCTACCGCACCTACCTGGAGCTGACATGACCACCCGAGGTGAGAACAGCACGGCAGTGTTCTTCGGCGGCGTTGTCCCCGCGTCTGAGGCGGAAGTGCGCATGGCCGAACGGATCGGCGCGGTGCTCGCGGAGGCCGGCTTCTCGCTGGTGCACGGCGGTTACAACGGCCTGATGGAGGCCGTCGCCCGCGGGGCCGCCGCCAAGGGCGGGGAGATCACCGCAGTCACCCTGTCCGGCAAGCGGCAGGAGTGGGGCGACTTCAACCCGCATGTCACCGAGGCGATCCACCTGCCGACCTTTGGGAACCGGCTCGATCACTACTTCGCGCACGCCGACGTGGTGGTGGGCATGGGCGGTGGTGTCGGCACCCTGCACGAGCTGACCGCCGCTCTCTACTACGCGGGCAACATCCGGCCCGTCCCCGTCTGGCTCGCCGGTTCCACTGCCCTGAACCTCCTGTCCTACCTGAAGCAGGAGGGGTGGCTGTTCGAGACGACCCGGCCGCTGGGCTTCATCACCGAGATCGTGACCACGATGGATTTTGCCGACGCCCTCACTCGGCTGCTGACCGAACCTTCGGGGGGCCAGGCATGACCGTCACCGCCACGAGCATCCTGGCCTCTCGGATCGCGGAGACCGCCTGCGTCACCGGCAGGTTCGCCCTGGCTGATGGGCAGGTGCTGGACGGGTACTTCGATGAGTACCGCCTGGCCGCCGACCCGGAGCTGCTGCACGATGTCGCCGACGCCATGGCCGCCCTCGTCCCCGAGGACGCCGAGGTGCTGGCCGGGATCGAACTGGGCGGTGTCCCGCTGGTCATCGCCCTGTCGGCGGCAACCGGGCTGCCGGCCGCGTTCCTTAGGCGGCTGCCCAAGCGCTACGGCTCCAAGCGGCAGATCGAGGGCGCCCGCATCGAGGGACGCCGGGTCGTCCTGGTCGACGACGTGGTCCGCTCCGGTGGGCAGCTGCTGACCATGGCCCGGATACTGCGGGTCGCCGGGGCCCCGGTCACCGATGCGCTCTGCGTGCTGGAACGGTCCCTCGGCGGCAGGCTGCTGCTGGAGGAGCACAGTGTCGCCCTGCACCCGCTGCTGGCCGAGGCCGACCTGCCCGGCCCGTCGGGGTCGGCGTCGTGAGGGCGGCGGTGCTGTTCGACCTGGACGGGGTGCTGCTGGACAGCCAGGACGCGCATCTGGCCACCCTCGCGGGGGTCGCCACCGCCTCCCTCGGACGGCGGGTCACCGCCTGCGACCTGCCGCCGGGAGCCGCGACGACCCCCAGGGTCGAGGTGCTGTCCGCCCTCGGCGTCGCTGAGCCGGACGAGCTCTGTGAACTGTGGTGGGATGTCGCGCTGGCCACCGCCACGGGCACTCGGATCTTTCCCGGTGTCCTGGAGGGGCTGATGGCCCTTAAGGGCACCGGGGCGGGGACAGGCCTGGTCACCTTGCAGAGCCGCAGCCGGCTGCCCTGGCTGCTGCCGCCTGCGGTCCTGGATCTGCTGGATGTGACCGTCTGCCGGGAGGATGCCGAGCCCAAGCCTGCCCCGGACGGGATCTTCCTGGCCCTGGCCCGGCTCGCTGCGGCCCCGCACGACGCGGTGTTCGTCGGCGATACTCTCACCGACCGGGTGGCGGCCTTCGAGGCTGGCGTCACCTTCGCCGGGGCCGGCTGGGGCTATGCCGGGCCCGATGCACTCGCCACAGCTGGCTGCCCGGTGGTGCTGACCGACCCGGCTCAGATCGGCCCCGGCCTGTTCGACCTGGCCCAGGCCGGGAGGGCCGCACACCGGGTGTCGGCCCCCGCACGCTAAGCGATCTTGACTCCGGACCCGCTACAGTCGGTGATGCGGCAGACCATGACCATCGTGATGGCGGTCTGCTGCGGCACCGAAGTGATCAACGGATCTGGAGTCATGGTTTACACCGTGGGGGCGCGAGCTATCTGCGTCGAGCTGGAGAACTGAGAACCCTCTCAGTCCCTGTTCTCGGCCCGGCTCGGCGTGTGATCTTCCCCCACCTTCCACGACTCTCTTCGTGAGGCCATGCCGCCATGCGCTCGACGCAGATTCGCAACACGTTCACCGATTTCTTCATCTCCCGCGGCCACCAGGTCGTCCCGTCCAGCCCGCTGATCCCGGACGACCCCACCCTGCTGCTGGCCAACGCCGGGATGAACCAGTTCAAGCCTTACTTCCTGGGCGAGACGACCCCGCCGTCCCCCCGCGCGACCAGCATCCAGAAGTGCGCTCGCACCTCGGACATCGACAACGTCGGCCGGACCAACCGGCACGCGACGTTCTTCGAGATGATGGGCAACTTCTCCTTCGGCGACTACTTCAAGGAAGACGCCATCGTCTTCGCCTGGGAACTCCTCACCGATGGCTTCCAGTTGGAGAAGGACAAGCTCTGGATCACCGTCTTCGAGGACGACGACGAGGCCGAGCACCTATGGCGCCGCATCGGCGTCCCCGCGAGCCGCATCCAGCGGCTGGGGATGGAGGACAACTACTGGTCCATGGGCGTCCCCGGCCCGTGCGGCCCGTGTTCGGAGGTCAACTACGACCGCGGCCCCGCCTTCGGTAAGGAGGGCGGCCCCGCCATCGACGGCGAACGCTACGTCGAGATCTGGAACCTGGTCTTCATGCAGTTCCAGCGAGGCGAGGGCGACAAGAAGGGCAACTTCCCCATCCTCGGCGAGCTCACCAACAAGAGCATCGACACCGGCCTCGGCCTGGACCGGCTCGCTGCGATCCTCCAGGACGCGCAGAACGTCTGCACCACCGACCTGCTGCTGCCCACCTTCGACACCGTCCAGGACCTCGCCGGGCGGGCCTGCCCCAGCGAGGGCGAGGAGAAGGTGTCCTTCCAGGTCGTCACCGAGCACGCCCGCTCCATCGCCTTCCTCATCGCCGACGGAGTCCTGCCCGCCAAGGACGGCCGCGGCTACATCCTGCGGCGCCTGATGCGCCGCGCGATCCGTCATGCCCGCCGCCTCGGCATCGAGGGGCCCATCCTCCCGTCCACGACCGCCAGCGTCATCGGCAACCTCAGCGGTGTCTGGCCCGAGCTGGCACGCCAGGCGACCCTTATCGAGCAGGTCGTCACCGCCGAGGAAGAGTCCTTCACCCGTACCCTGGCCCAGGGCACCCGCCTGCTGGAGGCCGCAATTACCCACACCCGCGAGAAGCGGTCAGCTGCCCTGCCCGGGGAGACCGCTTTCGAGCTCGCCGACACCTACGGCTTCCCGCTGGAGCTGACCGTCGAGTCCGCCCGCGAGGCCGGGCTGACGGTCGACGAGGAGCGGTTCGCCGCGCTGCTGGACGAGCAGAAGAAGCGCGCGAAGGCCGGTGGCAAGGTCAAGACCGCCGAGGCCCTGCGCAAGATGGACACCTACCGCGAACTGGCCGCCCAGCTGCCGCGGACTGAGTTCCTCGGCTATGAGCACCTGTCCGCGGAGGCCACCGTCACTGGCCTCATCTCCGGCGGCACCGTCGTCCGGACCGTTGGCGCGGGCGCCGAGGTCGAGCTGGTGCTGGACCGGTCACCGTTCTATGCCGAGGCCGGCGGGCAGATCGGCGACACCGGCACCCTGACCATGAGCGACGGCACCGTCCTGCGGATCACGGACACCCGCTACGGCCTGGAAGGCTTCCGCGTCCACTCCGCCCGAATCCTCGAAGGCGAACTGACCACTGGAGCGACCGGCGAGGCCGTGGTCGATGCCGAGCGCCGGGCCGGGCTCATGCGCTCGCACTCGGCCACCCACATCCTGCATGCCGTGGTCATGGCTACCCTCGGCGATCACGCCCGCCAGCAAGGCTCCCTCGTCGAGCCCGACCGGCTCCGCTTCGACTTCGCGCACTTCACCGCCCTGACCCCCGACCAGCTCACCGCCATCGAGCACGCCGTCAACGGCCACGTCCTCGATGACCCAGAAGTCCGGGACTGGCACGCCGACCGCGCCGAGGCTGAGGCCGCGGGCGCCATCGCCCTGTTCGGAGAGAAGTACGGCGACACCGTCCGCATCGTCGACATCGGCGACTTCTCCCGCGAGCTCTGCGGCGGCACCCACGTCGCCCATGGCTCCCAAGTCGGCGCCTTCCGCCTGCTGTCCGAGTCCTCGATCGGCTCCAACCTCCGCCGCGTCGAAGCCCTCACCGGCCACAGCACCCTCCGCCACCTCGGCACCGAACGGCGCCTGCTGGGCGAACTTGCCGGCCTGCTCGGCACTCGCCCCACCGACGCCCCCGGAGTCCTGCGCAAGCGCCTGGAAGCACTGGCGACCGCGCAGGAAAAGCTGTCCCGTCTGCGGACCGAGGAACTCCAGCACCAGGCCGGGCAGCTCGCCACCGAAGCCCAGCCGGCCGGACACGGGCAGCTAGTCGTCCGACTCGTCACAGGCATCGCCCCGGACGAACTGCGCGGCCTCGCCGCTGACACCCTCGCGCGACTCGGCCGCGGCCCCGCCGTCGTGGTCCTAGGCGCCGAACACAAGGGCAAGGCCCTCCTCGCCTCCGCGATCTCCTCCGACCTCCACCAGGCCGGCACTCAGGCCAGCCAGTTCCTTGCCGAGGCGGCCCGAACGGTCGGCGGCGGCTCCGGAGGCCGCGGCCCCCTCGCCAGCGCCGGAGGACGCCGCCCAGAGGGACTCAACGAGGCCCTGGAACTTGCCACCCGACGGGCCACCAGCCTGCTCAGCGACCGCTGATAGCCACCGCCTGGGCCCGCCTGAGTGGCGGGCCCAGGCTGACGTGAGCGGCTCCGGCGGTGATGGTGAAGGACCAAGGGGCCTGACAGGGAAAGATTTCTCGGAAAGGCGAGTGACTGCCCAGACCCGGACGGGGCAATTTCTCAGCGGACACACGGCCCGGCACGTCTCATCACCCCGCCTCGCGGCCGAGACGCGCCTGCGCAAGCAGATCGTGAAACAGAGAGCTCCGCGAAAACGAAAAGGCTGAGCTCACCGTCTGCGAGCCGACGTCGAAGCCCTCGTCCACGTGGTCAACCAGCTGACCATGGAGAACTGGCAGCTTCGCAAGAAGTTCACCGACCCGAACCCCGTCATTGGGGGCGGCTCGGGGAGCGACGGCCCCGCCTGGTGCGGCTCCACCGACGGTGGGTCCGGGTGCGGCAGCGGCGGCTCGTCCTGCGGCAGCGGGGCGAGCTGTGGGGGCGGCTCGTCCTGCGGGGGCGGTTCTAGCTGCGGCGGCGGGTCCGGCTGCGGGGGCGGCTGACACCGGGCAACTGCCCACATGCTGAGATACTTTGTGGCGGTTGTCGTGGCACATCACATAAAAACTCCGACATGTGGCTGCTCTTCCTCCTCGTCGCCTGTTCGGCGGCGGTGCTGTCCTGTGCGCTGCTCTGCCGTGCGGCGGTCGCCGCCGCCCGCGCCACCTCCCGGCCGGCCCCGCAGCCGCCGCCCGAATCCGTCCCGGACGCGGCCGCCGCGGGACGCCGCGGCCCCGGGCTGACCCTGTACGAAATGGCGTACCTCTCCGGCGGTCCGCACCGGCTCGCCGATGTGGTGCTGGTGCTGATGGCCCAGCAGCGACGGCTGCTGCTCGCCGACACCGGCTGGGCCACCGTCGTCGACCCGGTCGGCAACGACGACGTCGAGCGCGCCACCCTCACCGCCATCGGCCCCGACGGGCAGCGCCGCATACCGGCGATACGGGACGCCCTGGCCGGCGACGACGCGGTGCGGGAGGTGGCCGACCGGCTGGTGACCAACGGGCTGGCGCTCCCCACCGCGGTCCGTCCGGGCGTCGGCAGCGGCGTCCGCCTGGTGCGGTGCGCCGCTCTCCTGGTGCTGCTGTCCGCCGCTGCGTCCTACTGGACGGCGCCGGCCGGCGCGGACGGCGGGCTGCTCCTGGCCTGGTTCTCGCTGCCGCTGATCCTCACCCTCGGCACCTGGGCCGTGGCCCGCTTCGAACTCCACCCGTACAGCGACTGGGCCACCACCGCCGGCGAACGGCAGCTGCCCGGCATCGGCCACTCCCCCGCCACCGCTGCCACGCCCGCCTCCCTCATCACTCTCGCCCTCCGTGGCCCCGCCGCCCTCACCGATCCCGCCTTGCGCGCGGCGCTCCACTCTTCCGGGGCATAGCCCCCGACACCGGTGCCAGGTGCTTTACAACGACAATCGCCGCCCCAACTATCCCTTTTGTATGCACACACGAAGGGACGGCCAGTGAGAGCACTTGCGTTGTACGGCACCATCGGGTCGCTGATGGTGACCGCCCTCGCCACTGCCCCGGCAGGCGGCGCCACGGGGGCCGCCGCCGCGCCACCCGCACCCGTTGCGCACCGCATCGAATTCGGCCGCTGCGCCGCGGTGGAGCATCTGCCGTCGTCCGTCGAGTGCGGCCGGCTCACCGTTCCTCTCGACTATGCGCGCCCCGACGGCAAGAAGATCCACCTCACCGTCAGCCGGATCCGCGCCACGGCGCGCGGCGAACGGCAGGGCTCCCTGGTCTTCAACCCCGGCGGCCCCGGCGCGTCCAGCATGGAGTTCCCGCTCTACGGGGCGCTCCCCAAGTGGAGCAAGCTGGCCCGCGCCTATGACTTCGTGGGCTATTCGCCGCGTGGTGTGGGCCGCTCGGCGCCGCTGTCGTGCCAGAACCCCAAGGAGTTCGCCAAGGCGCCCACCGACAGCCGGATGCACCCCGATGCGGCCTTCAAGCGCCAGAAGCGGGCGGAGGCCAGGGAGTACGCCCGCGGCTGCGTCCGCCGGGCCGGCGCGGATCTGCCGTACTACAACTCCATCAACAACGCCCGCGACCTGGACATGCTGCGGGCCGCGCTCGGCGAGAAGAAGCTGACGTTCATGGGCGCCTCGTACGGGACGTACTTCGGTGCGGTCTATGCGACGCTCTTCCCCGGCCACGTCCGGCGGATGATCTTCGACAGTGTCGTCAATCCCTCCCCCCGGCAGATCTGGTACCGCAACAACCTCGACCAGGACATCGCCTTCGAGCGCCGCTGGGGTGACTGGCTGCGCTGGGTCGCCCGGCACGACGACCACTACCACCTCGGCACGACCAAGAAGGCGGTGCAGCACGCCTACGACAAGGCCGCGGGCAAGCTGCGCCGCACTCCGCTCAACGGGAAGATCGGCGCCGGTCAGCTGCAGTCGGCGTTCCTCAAGACCGGCTACAACGACGCCTTCTGGCCGATGCGCGCCGAGGCGCTCTCCGGGTATCTGCACGGGAACCCCAAGCCGCTGATCGCCCAGGCCCTGCCCCAAGCCGCCGGGGCCGCCGCCGACGAGAACAGCAACGCCGTCTACACCGCCGTGGAGTGCAATGACGCGTCCTGGCCGCACGACTGGCGGACCTGGAACCGGGACAACACCGAGATCGCCCGGATCGCCCCGTTCGAGACCTGGGACAACGCCTGGATGAATCTGCCGTGCGCCTACTGGCCCGACCGGTCGCAATCGGCGGCGGCCGAGCTCGACGCCGCGGTGCGCCGCGCTGACCACCCCGCCGCCGGGCAGGACCTGGTCGATGTCGCCGGCCATGCGGCCGAGACCCAGGTCGACGCCGCGCTCCACGGCCGGCGCGGTCCGCTCGATGTCCGCACCGCGCCCGGTGCACTGCCGCCGGTGCTGCTGCTGGCGGCCGAGCGGGACGCGGCGACGCCGTACGGGGGTGCGCTGGAGCTGCAGCGCCGGCTGCCCGGTTCCTCGCTGGTCACCGAGAACGGGGCGGGCACGCACGGCGTCGCGTTCAACGACAACGCCTGTGTGAACAAGTACGCCGAGGCGTATCTGCTGCACGGGAAGATCCCGGCGCACAAGGTGTACTGCGCATCGCGCGCGGAACCGGTGCCGGGGCAGCAGGCGACCCGGGCACAGCACGCACTGCCGGGGAAGTAGCCGGGAACCGGTTGCGCCGCGGGCCGTCCCCCAGGGGGCGGCCCGCGGCGCTGTGTCCGGGAACCCCGGCCGGACGCGCGCTTCCGGTTACGCCAGCCCTGCGACCAGCTCGGAGACGGGCTTGCGGCGCCCCGTGTAGAACGGGATCTCCTCGCGGACGTGCATCCGCGCCTCGGAGCCGCGCAGATGACGCATCAGGTCGACGATGCGGTAGAGCTCATCGGCCTCGAACGCCAGCACCCACTCGTAGTCGCCGAGCGAGAAGGACGGCACGGTGTTGGCGCGCACGTCCGGGAAGCCGCGGGCCATCTTGCCGTGGTCGGCCAGCATCCGGCGGCGGTCCTCGTCCGGGAGGAGGTACCACTCGTAGGAGCGCACGAAGGGGTAGACGCTCACATAGGCGCGCGGCTGCTCGTCGGCCAGGAAGGCCGGGATGTGCGACTTGTTGAACTCGGCGGGGCGGTGCAGCGCCATGTTCGACCACACCGGCGTAAGCGCCCGGCCGAGACGGGTCCGGCGGAAGAGGTTGTACGCCTCCTGGAGGGCGTCCGAGCTCTCCGAGTGCCACCAGATCATCAGGTCCGCGTCGGCCCGCAGACCGGACACGTCGTAGGTGCCGCGGACCACCACGTCCTTGGCCGCGAGCTGCGCGAACAGCTCCTCGACCTCGTCCGCGTAGCCGCTGCGGTCCTCCGGGAGGACGTCGCGCAGCTTGAACACGGACCAGAGGGTGTAGCGGATGACCTCGTTGAGGTCCTTGGCCTTCTTGCCGGCGTGCGGCACCTTCTCGGGCGCCGCGGGGGTCTGCGGCGCGGAAGCGGGAGTGGAAGCGTCTGTCATGTTGTCCATTCTCACTCGGCGGGGACGGCGTCCGGCGTCAGGGTGCCGAGGAGCTCGTCCGCGGCGCGGCGCGCCGAGCCGATGCAGGCCGGGATGCCGACGCCGTCGTAGACCGCGCCGCACACCCGCAGCGCACCGGGCATCCGGGCGACCGCCTCGCGGATCCGGGCGACCCGCTCCAGATGGCCGACGGAGTACTGCGGCAGTCCGCCCTCCCAGCGGGTGACCGTGCTCGCCACCGGCCGGGCGGTCAGGCCGGCCGCCGCGCCGAGGTCGGCGAGCGAGAGAGCGACCAGCTCGGAGTCGTCGCGCCGGAGGTCGGCGGTGTCCTGGTATCTGCCGAGGGAGGTGCGCAGGACGAAGAGGCCGGGGTCGGCGGCGTCGATCCAGCCCCATTTGTGGCTGGCGAAGGTGGCGGCCTTGATGCGGTGGCCGTCGACGGGCGGTACGAGGAAGCCGCTGCCGCCGGGCACCCGGTCCAGGTCGGCGCGGCGGAAGGCCATGGTGACCAGCGCCATCGAGGCGTAGTCGACGGTGTCCAGCGCGGTGGCCGCGGCGGGGCAGTCCGCGCGCAGCAGGCCCGCCGCGGTGCCCGCGGGCGCAGCCATGACGACCGCGTCGGCCGCGAGCGTCCGGTCGCCGAGGCGGATGTGCCACCCCTCCCCGGCGGCCCACCGGAGCGCGTGTACGGGGGTCCCGAGGAGGATCTCGCCGCCGGCCCGGCGTACGGCGTCGGCGACGGCGGACGGCAGCGTCCCGATCCCGCCGTCGAGGCCCATGAAGACCGGAGGGGTCCGGTCCGGCGGGGCGGTGGCGGCGGCGCGCGCCTGGAGGGCCCGTACGCCCTCGATCAGGGAGCGCTGCGACCGGGCGGCCTCGAAGAGCTGCGGGACGGCGGCGCGCATCGAGATGCGGTAGGCGTCGCCCGCGTAGACGCCGCCGAGCAGCGGTTCGACGAGCCGGTCGACGACCTCCCGGCCGAGCCGGGCGGCGACATACGCGCCGACCGCGACATCCTCGCCGGCCTCGGTCCGGGCCAGCGTCTCGTCCTCGGCGATCCGCGCCATCCCGTCCGGCGAGATCACCCCGGAGGCGGCGAGCAGACCGAGATCCCCGGGAACGCCCATGACATGCCCCTTGGGCATCGGCCGCAGCGCACCCCGGGTCCACAGCGACGCGCTGGCCGTGGCGGGCGGCTGCAGCCGGTCACCGAGCCCGACGGCGCGCGCGAGGTCCACCGCCTCCGGGCGCCTGGCCAGCATCGATTCGGCGCCGAGATCGACGGGGACGCCCGCGATCGCGCCTGCCCGCAGCTTGCCGCCGAGCCGTCCGGACGCCTCCAGAACGGTCACCCGGGCGCCGCCTTCGAGCAGACGGTGCGCGGCCGCCAGTCCGGAAATGCCTCCACCGATGACGACGGCATGACCGGGCCCGCGGCCCGTACGGGTGTGCGCTGCGTTCATGCCTCCACTCTCTCAGAGCCCACCGGCACGACCGTGACCGGATCGCGATGCACGGACGGGCGCCCCGGTCGGCCGCGGTCCGTCGAAGCGGCAACAACGGCACGCCACTTCGAGGGGGAGCGTCATGCAGGGAGCGGCACGACGACCGGCCCACGTCGTTCGGGGACGCGCTGTCCGGCGGCCGGCACGCCTTCCTGACGGCCGTGCGAGGGGTGCTGGTGGCGATCGGGGCGGTGCTGCCGTTCGCGGTGGCCGCGGGCCTGGTGTACGCGCTGTGGCGGCTGGTCCGCGACCTGCCGCCGGTGACGCGGCGCCGGCGGCGGACGGCCGGCGGGCGCGCCCCGGAGCCGGCGGGCGCGCCCCGGAGCCGGCGGACGGTCCGGCGGCCGCGTCCGGGGCTGCCGGGCGGGCCGAAGCGTCCGCTACGGCCGGGGAAGGTGACCGGGAGCCCCGTTGACAGCGGGCAGCGTCGGGCAAAGACTCAGGGTCGGCGGGCGGCGATCTTCGTACCGCCCCACCGATGTCGAGCCGGGACAGCGAGGACGCGCCTGATGACCGACCCACGCGTACGGGATGTGTACATCGTCGATGCCGTACGGACCCCCGTCGGCAAGTACGGCGGCGCGCTGGCCGGGGTACGGCCCGACGATCTGGCCGCCCATGTGGTCAAGGCCCTGGTGGACCGCACTCCGGAGCTCGATCCGGCGCGGATCGACGACGTCTGCTTCGGCGATGCGAACGGCGCGGGCGAGGACAACCGCAATGTGGCGCGGATGGCGGTACTCCTCGCCGGGCTTCCGGTGACCGTCCCCGGTGTGACCGTGAACCGGCTGTGCGGGTCGGGTCTGGAGGCGGTCATCCAGGCGGCCCGCGCCCTCGCGCACGGCGATGCGCATATCGCGGTGGCGGGCGGGGTGGAGTCGATGAGCCGTGCGCCCTATGTGCTGCGCAAGCCCGAACGGGCCTTCCCCGCGGGCCATCAGGAGATGTTCTCCTCGACGCTGGGCTGGCGGATGGTCAATCCGCGGATGCGGCCGGAGTGGACGGTCGCGCTGGGCGAGGGCGCCGAGTTGATCGCCGACCAGCACGGCATCACCCGCGAACAGCAGGACGTGTTCGCGCTGGCCAGCCACCAGAAGGCGGTGCGGGCCTGGCAGGAGGGCGCCTACGACGCCGAGGTGGTGCCGCTGCCGGACGTGGACCTGCTGCGCGACGAGACGATCCGGGAGGCGTCCTCCCTGGAGTCGCTGTCCAAGCTGAAGCCGGTGTTCCGTACGGCCGGAGGCACGGTCACCGCCGGGAACTCCTCGCCGCTCAACGACGGTGCGGCCGCGCTGCTGCTGGTCGACGAGGAAGGGCTGCGGGCCACCGGGCGGGAGCCGCTGGCGCGTATCCGTGCGAGCGCGGTGACCGGCGTCGAGCCGCAGCTGTTCGGCCTGGGCCCGGTGGAGGCAGTACGGCGTGCCCTGGAGCGGTCCGGGCGCGGCTTCGGCGAGGTGGCGACGTTCGAGCTCAACGAGGCGTTCGCGGCCCAGGCGTTGGGCTGCATCGGGCAGTGGCCGGAGCTGGACCCCGCCGTGGTCAATCCGCGCGGCGGCGCCATCGCCATCGGCCACCCGCTGGGTGCCTCCGGTGCCCGTCTCGCGGGCGCGGTCGCCCACCAACTCGCCGCCCTGGGCTCGGGTACCGGGCTCGCCGCGCTGTGCATCGGCGTGGGCCAGGGACTCGCACTGGTCCTGGAGCGCTGAGACCCGTCCCGGGCCGGACCGGCCGCTGTCCGCCGCGCGGCGCGGGGCCCTGACCGCCCCCGCGGACACCGCGCGGGCCGTAACGTGGCGAATCCGGGCCGGCGGGCGTCCCGGAGACGGTGGCGTCGGCGCACCCCCACGACGAAGCACCCACACGACGAGGACCCGAGCGGCGAAGGGGCACACGGCATGGCGGCGGAGCGGCTGGTGGTCGTCGGAGGCGATGCGGCGGGGATGGCCGCGGCATCGCAGGCACGCCGGCTGCGGAAGCCCGACCAGCTGGCGATCACCGCGTTCGAGCGCGGCCATTTCACCTCGTACTCCGCCTGTGGCATCCCGTACTGGGTGGGCGGCGAGGTCGACGGCCCGGACGCGCTGATCGCCCGTACGGCCGAGGAGCACCGCGCCCGGGACATCGATCTGCGGATGCGTACCGAGGTCACCGAACTCGACCTGGACCGCGGCCGGGTGCGTACCCGGGAGCTGGACAACGGCGGCCGGGAGTCATGGACCGGCTTCGACAAGCTGGTGCTGGCGACCGGTGCGCGGCCGGTCCGCCCCGATCTGCCGGGGATCGACGCGCCGGGGGTGCACGGTGTGCAGACCCTCGACGACGGCCAGGCGCTGCTGGACACCCTCGACGCGTCGTCCGGCCGGCGGGCGGTCGTGGTGGGCGCGGGCTACATCGGGGTGGAGATGGCCGAGGCGCTGATCCGTCGCGGCTATGCGGTCACCGTCCTGGAGCGGAGCGCCCAGCCGATGTCCACCCTGGACCCGGACATGGGCGCACTCGTCCATGAGGCGATGTGCCAAATGGGCATCGAGACGGTGTGCGGGACGACCGTCACCGGTGTGCTGACAGATGCGGTGGGACGGGCCCGCGCGGTCACCACCGAGGACGCCGAGTACCCGGCGGATGTGGTCGTGCTGGGCATGGGCGTCCGCCCCGAGACCACGCTCGCCGCCGCGGCCGGGCTGCCGCTGGGCGGGTCCGGCGGGCTGCTCACCGATCTCGGGATGCGGGTCCGCGGCCAGGACCACGTCTGGGCCGGCGGCGACTGTGTGGAGGTCATGGACCTGGTCTCCGAGCGCACCCGCCATATCGCGCTGGGCACCCACGCCAACAAGCACGGGCAGGTCATCGGCGCCAATGTGGGCGGCGGCTACGCCACCTTCCCCGGTGTCGTCGGCACGGCCGTCAGCAAGGTCTGCGATCTGGAGATCGCCCGGACGGGGCTGCTGGAGCGCCACGCGCACGCCGCCGGACTGCGCTTCGTCACGGTGACCGTCGAGGCCACCAACCGCGCCGGCTACTACCCCGGCGCCCGCCCGATGCACGTCAAGATGCTCGCCGAGCGCCGTACGGGCCGGTTGCTGGGGGTCCAGATCGTCGGCCGCGAGGGCGCCGGCAAGCGGGTGGACATCGCGGCGGTCGCGCTCACGGCCGGCATGACGGTGGAGCAGATGACCGCCCTCGACCTCGGCTACGCCCCGCCGTTCTCCCCGGTCTGGGACCCCGTCCTGGTGGCGGCCCGCAAGGCGACCGGCGCCGTACGGGCCGCCGGGGTCTGACGCCGCGCCTCGGCGCCGGCCCGCCCCGGCTCAGTCGTCGTCCTCGCCGTACCCGTCCTCGGCGGCCTCGTCCCAGGTGTCGCACCACTCCAGCCACTCCTCGGCGAGCGGTGCGAGGTTCCGGGGGCAGGCCCAGGCGTCCGGCTCCTGTGCGCCCTCCGGGGCCGGGAAGCTCTCCGGGGCGAAGAGGTGGGCGAGGCGCTCACCGGCCTCGCCGGGCAGACCGGCCCCCACTCCCGGGTGTGCCTCCCCGTGCGGGCACGTCTCCGGCACCGTGGCGACGGCGCTCTCCAGAACGGGGCGCAGCTCGCGGTAGACGGACGGCGGCGGGTCCGGGTAGGCGAGGTCCAGGCTGTGACACACGGTCAGGAACAGCACAAGCCGTTCGTGGTCGGCGAGGGGGCCGCGCACGAAGCGGCGGGCGGCCCACAGCCCGAGGTCCTCGGTCCGTTCCTCGCCCTCGGCAGCGCGCCGCAGCACTACCGCCAGCCGTGCCGCGTCCCATGTCCCGTCCGGGCCCAGGCACTCCGCGTCCAGGTACTCCGTCCGGCGCTCGCCGAAGAACCGGTCGCGGGCCACGGTGAGATGGCCGAGGGTGTCGTGGGCGAGCGCCTGCAGATGGGCGCGGCAGGTCCAGGCGACGGGTGGCGCGTCCTCGATGCCGTCCTGGTAGCTCCGCTGGAGCCGGGCGCGGCCGCCCGGGGTGAGGAGGTGGTAGCCGGTGCCGGCGTCGGCGTCCGGGTCGCCCGAGAGCTCGGGGTGTGCGCCGTCGTCGTGGGAGCAGGTCGCGCCCTCCAGCGCCCGCAGGGCGTCTTCCAGCGTCCCGATCATGTCGTCGAGCACCCAGCGCGGCCTGACCATCCCGGAAGCGGCTTCCCAGCACGCAGCGCGGAGCAGGACGAGGTGCCCGGCGAGGGCTCCCCTGCTGGGGTGCGCGGGGAGACCGGTCCCGGCGGTGACCTCGTACGCGGGCTCGACGCCGCCGCGCGGATAGCCGTGCAGGACCGAGGCGAGGTCCTCGATGCCGTCCTCGTGGTGCTGCGGAACGCGCTCGGGAATGCCGTCCGGGGTGCCGGGGGCGATGATCTCGGCGGCGGTCCGCGCGAACACCGCGACGGCGTGCGGGCAGCGGTACTCCTCCTTGGTGCCCGGCTCCTGCCACGCCGGGTCCGCCTCGGTCGGTGTGCCGTTGCCGAGGAGCACCACGTCCGGAGCGCTGTAGGTCAGCCGGAGCTCATCGGAGTCGAGGTCCTCCAGGGCGCTTTCGCAGGGGTGCGTGCGGTGGTCGCAGGGCGGGCCGTCCAGGGCGCCGGCCGCCGTGCGCAGCACCTCCGCGACCTGCCCGGCCGTCGCGTCATCCGCTCTCGTGGCGAGGTAGCGGGTCATCGAGAGCAGCCCGTAGACCCACATGGCGGCGTGCTCGCCGCCCGGGTCGGCGGCGAGGCGGCGTACACAGTCGAGGACGACCGGGTCGGCCGTCCCGGCCGGGGAGCGGTGGTCGACCAGCTTCCAGGCGGCGGCAAGGTCGGCAATCGGGGCGTCGGCGGAGGCATGCATGATCACGACGACGCCCCGGGGGCGGGAGCGGTTCCGCTCAGCGCGCCGTCTGCGTGTGCACGTACTCGACCAGGCGGGTCAGCGCGTCCGGGTCGGTGGTGGGCAGGACGCCGTGGCCGAGGTTGAAGATGTGGCCCTCCAGGCCGGCGGCCGCGTCGAGGACCGCACGGGCCTTGGTCTCGACGGCCTCGCGGGGGGCGAAGAGCACGGCCGGGTCGATATTGCCCTGGAGTGCCTTGCCGGGGCCGACGCGGCGGGCCGCCTCGTCCAGCGGGACCCGCCAGTCGACGCCGACGACATCCGCGCCCGCCTCGCCCAGCAGGCCGAGGAGTTCACCGGTGCCGACACCGAAGTGGATCCGCGGCACGCCCAGACCCTCGACCGCCTGGAAGACCTTGACGGAGGCCGGCATCACGGAGCGGCGGTAGTCGGCCGGCGAGAGCGCGCCGACCCAGGAGTCGAAGAGCTGCACCGCGCTCGCCCCGGCCGCGATCTGGACCTTGAGGAAGGCGGCGGTGATGTCGGCGAGCCGGTCCAGGAGGTCGGCCCACAGCTGCGGGTCGCCGTACATGAGGGCCTTGGTGCGCTCGTGGTTGCGCGACGGGCCGCCCTCGACGAGGTAGCTGGCGAGCGTGAAGGGCGCACCGGCGAAGCCGATCAGCGGGGTGCCGCCCAGCTCGCGGACGAGCATGCCGATGGCCTCGGTGACGTACGGGACGTCGCCGGGCTCCAGGCGGCGCAGCTGCTCCAGGTCGGCGCGGGTGCGGATCGGGTTCTCGACGACCGGGCCGACGCCGGGCTTGATGTCGAGGTCGATACCGATGGCCTTGAGGGGGACGACGATGTCGCTGAAGTAGATGGCGGCGTCGACGTTGTGGCGGCGTACGGGCTGCAGCGTGATCTCGGTGACCAGCTCGGGCCGCATGCACGAGTCGAGCATCGCGATGCCCTCACGGACCTTGCGGTATTCGGGGAGTGAGCGCCCGGCCTGGCGCATGAACCACACCGGGGTGTGCGGCACCGGCTCCCGTCGGCATGCCCTGAGGAAAGCCGAGTCTTCCGTACCGGTCTGCTGCTGGCCCGCGGGGCTGAGGTTGGCGCTCACGCCCCAAATCTTCGCACGACGACCCGGCCGCCGATCGGGGCAGGTGGCCGTTATCTCCCCATGCGCCCGAGGGCGCCTCCGAATGGGCGACGCGCGCACCGGGTGTCCTCCCCGTATGCGGGCCCGGTTCCGCCTAATCTTCCGGGCATGGCTGCGGCTCATGAACACCTCGCGGACAGCGCGGACGAGACCCCGATCCCCTTCCGTCAGGCGGTCGAAGCGCTCCGCGCGGCACGACTGCGGCCGGAGATCGAGATCGATCCGACGCCCGCCCCGAAACGGCTCGCCCCGTTCGCGTATGCGCTGGAGGCCGCGGTCGTCGAGCGCGGTTCGGGTCCGGACGGCGAGGACCGGGATCTGGCGGACGGGCGGCTGGTGGTGCTGCACAACCCGGCCGGGGACGAGACCTGGCAGGGCACGTTCCGGGTGGTGACACTGGCGCGGGCGGAGCTGGAGCCGGAGATGGGCGCCGATCCGCTGCTGCCGGAGGTGTCCTGGTCGTGGCTCACGGGCGCACTGGACGCGCGCGGGGTGCACTACGGCGCGCCGAGCGGGACGGTCACCCGGGCCGGCTCGTACTACTTCGGCGGGCTCGCGGCGCGTGAGCCGGCAACACAGATCGAGATCCGGGCGTCCTGGACGCCGGCCGAGGGCGCCGGCGGGGTGCCGGATCTGGCGGCGCATCTGTCGGCGTGGTGCGATCTGCTGTGCCAGGTGGCGGGTCTGCCGCCGGCCCCGCTCGACATGACCACGCGCGGCGGGATCGTCCCGTTGCCGCAGCGCCGCGGCGCACAGCCGCGCTGACCTCCGCCGCTCCCCGCGGCCCGGCCGCGGGGAGCGTGCTCCTTTTCCGCCGGTCCCGGTGATCGTTTTGCTGCCCGGCCGGCGCCGCGCCCGCCCCGCCGCCTCTCCTGACGAGGTCCGCGGTAGCAGCGCGGGCGGCTTCGCGTACGGCTTTGATCATCTCAGTGCGCACCGGGCACTCACCCTGATCGATCACCCATCCGATTTGCCCGAATTGCCCCTAACTAAATCGTGATCAAAGTCTAAAGTCCCGCCGGATTGCTGCCGAAGAGGTCAGTGACCCTTCAAACACGGATCATTCCGGCTCCCCCAAGTCGGCTTCCGTCCCCGCCACTCCCCCCAGGAGGCCCGGTGTCTGTTCTCCTCGAGCAACCTTCGAGCCTGGTCGCCTACCGCCCGAACAAGCCGACGGCCATGGTCGTCGTGGCCGACCCTCGCGTCCGCTCCACCGTCACCCGCCATCTGTGGGCCCTCGGAGTGCGCGACGTGATCGAGGCGTCGTCCATCGCGGAGGCCCGTCCCCGCGTCGGCAACCCGCGCGACATCTGCGTTGCCGACGTCCACCTTCCCGACGGCTCCGGCCTCACGCTGCTGTCCGAGACCCGGGCGGCGGGCTGGCCCAACGGCCTCGCGCTGTCCGCGGCCGACGACATCGGCGCCGTACGCAACGCCCTGGCCGGCGGCGTCAAGGGCTATGTCGTCACCGGCACCCGCACCAACCTGGGCCTTCCCGGCCGTCCCGGCGCCTCGCCCATCGGCGCCAACGCCGCCCGTATGCAGCGCCGCCCTCCGGGCGCCCCCGGCCACCCGGGCGGCTACCGGGAACTGTCGGGACGCGAGGTCGAGGTGTTGCGGCTGGTGGCGGAGGGCCAGTCCAACAAGGCCATCGGCGTCTCGATGGGGCTGTCGGCACTGACCGTCAAGAGCCACCTCGCCCGTATCGCCCGCAAGCTCGGCACCGGCGACCGGGCCGGAATGGTGGCGGTCGCCCTGCGTACCGGCATCATTCACTGACCGTCCACACGACCGTCTCGCCCGTCGAGGGAACGTTCCCTCGACGGGCGACGTGCATACACAGATACCCTTGACTGGTGACCGACGCCCAAAAGACCGCAGCAGACACGACACTGCGAGCAACCGGAGACTCGCCTCCGGACCCCCGACCGGCGCCGGTCCCTCTCCTGGAGCCCCGCGAGGGCATCCCCCCGGTGACCGCCACGGACGAGGCACTCGCCGAGATCGTGGCGGCCTTCGCGGCCGGTACGGGCCCGGTGGCCGTCGACGCCGAGCGGGCCTCCGGCTACCGCTACGGCCAGCGCGCCTACCTCGTACAGCTGCGCCGCGAGGGCGCCGGCAGCGCGCTGATCGACCCGGTCGGCTGCCCCGACCTGTCGGCACTGGGGGAGGCGATCGGCGACGCCGAGTGGGTGCTGCACGCCGCCACCCAGGACCTGCCGTGTCTGCGTGACATAGGGATGGTCCCCACCCGGCTGTTCGACACCGAGCTGGCCGGACGGCTGGCCGGCTTCGCCCGGGTCGGACTGGGCGCGATGGTCGAGAACGTCCTCGGCTTCGCCCTGGAGAAGGGCCACTCCGCCGTCGACTGGTCCACCCGCCCGCTGCCCGAGCCCTGGCTGCGCTATGCCGCGCTCGATGTCGAGCTGCTGGTGGATCTGCGGGACGCCCTGGAAGAGGAACTGACGCAGCAGGGGAAGCTGGAGTGGGCCCGGCAGGAGTTCGCGGCGATCGCCGCCGCTCCCCCGCCGCCGCCCCGCAAGGACCCCTGGCGCCGCACGTCCGGCATGCACAAGGTCCGCCGGCGCCGCCAGATGGCGGTCGTACGGGAGCTGTGGACGGCCCGTGACCAGGTCGCCCAGCGGCGCGATGTCTCACCCGGCAAGGTGCTCGGGGACGCCGCGATCGTGGAGGCGGCGCTGAGCCTGCCGCCGAACAGCCATGCGCTGGCGGGACTGCCCGGCTTCGGGCACCGGATGGGCCGCCGGCAGCTGGAGCAGTGGCAGGCCGCCGTGGACCGCGCCCGCGCGCTGCCCGAGAGCGAGCTGCCGCAGCCCGGCCAGCCGCTCAACGGCCCGCCGCCGCCCCGCGCCTGGGCCGACAAGGACCCGGTCGCCGCGGCCCGGCTGTCGGCCGCCCGCACGGCGGTCACCGCGCTCGCCGAGAGCCTGCATCTCCCGCAGGAGAATTTGATCACTCCGGACACGGTGCGCCGGCTGTGCTGGGAGCCGCCGGCCGAGCCGACCCAGGAGTCGGTCGCCGAGGTGCTGTCGGGCCATGGCGCCCGCCCCTGGCAGATCGAGCAGGTCGCGCCGATTCTCACCGAGGCGCTGCTGACGGACGCCGGCTGACGCGTATGCCCCGGGCGGAGGAGGACTCCGGCCCGGGCCATGGGCACACGGTTGCTCAGTCCTGATCGATGTTCATCCACAGGACCTTGCGGTTGGTCGCGTCGATCTCGTACGTCGTCTCGTTCCAGTCATCGAGGGTCACCACGCCCACCGTCCACGCCACGGTGTCATTGCCGTGGTCGGCGTCGTCGAGCTCGATGGTGGTGACGGTGCCCTTCGTCTTCTCGGTGGCCGTCTGCGCGGCCTGCTGAGCCGTGACGGTGGCCTTGGACAGCCGGGCGGCCAGCTGCTGTTTGTCCTCGGGGTCGTCCGACTGGGGGCGCGGCTGCTCCGCCTTGCCGGAGACCGCGTCGACCCGCACGGCGTATGCCGCGCCGTCGGTCGTCGCCACCACGGTGTCCCAATAGGGGCTGGCGGGCGTCCCCTTGAGTTCCGCGGCGATCGCCTCCGAGGAGGGGACGGCCGCGATCGCCGCCTTCAGTGCCTGCCCGTAGTCGACCTTGGCCTTGGGGACCAGGGCCTTGCGCTGGGCCTGGTCCGCGTTGAGCGAGCCGCTCGGGGAGGGGGCGGCGGTGGCGGGCACCGCCCGCGAGGGGGCCCCGCTCTTCTGGGGGCTTCCCGTGTCGTTGCCGTTGTTCCCGCAGCCCGACAGCAGCGCGCCCGCGGCGGCGACAGCACAGACCAGTCCGATCGTGCGCGGCCCCGCCGGACGCCCGCGCCGGACCACGACACCACTCCTGTTCGTATCCATATGGGCACTTTAGGTGTGTGATGGGATGAATTGCTCCAAGACCCGACGGCATTCAGCCCTTTTCGATCACCGGTTTCCGCCGGTTGCGGCGCCGTCACCCGGCAGCCGGGGCCTCCGCGGGGTGTGACCTTCAACGCTCCGGGCGGTGGGGGTGTGCAGCTTGGTTACCCGTAAGTAGCATGTTGGTGGGAAGCGCCCCGCGGGGCGCCCCGCAGCAGCAGTGCCATCCCGCACCTGGAGGAGAGCCAACGTGCCTCGTACCGCTAGGGACGTCGTCTTTGTCGACGGCGTCCGCACCCCGTTCGGCAAGGCGGGCCCGAAGGGCATCTACCACGAGACCCGCGCCGACGATCTCGTCGTGAAGGCCATCCGGGAGCTGCTGCGCCGCAACCCGGCCCTGGACCCCGCGAAGATCGACGAGGTCGCCATCGCCGCCACCACCCAGATCGGTGACCAGGGTCTGACCATCGGCCGCACGGCCGGCATCCTCGCGGGCCTCCCGCAGTCCGTGCCCGGCTACTCCATCGACCGCATGTGCGCCGGTGCGCTGACCGCCGTCACCGCCACCGCCGGCTCCATCGCCTTCGGCGCGTACGACGCCGTCATCGCCGGCGGTGTCGAGCACATGGGCCGCCACCCCATGGGTGAGGGCGTCGACCCGAACCCGCGGTTCGTGAGCGAGAAGCTCGTCGACCAGTCGGCCCTGTTCATGGGCATGACGGCGGAGAACCTCCACGACCGCTACCCGCACATCACCAAGCAGCGCGCCGACGAGTACGCCGTGCGCTCGCAGGAGAAGGCGGCGAAGGCGTACGCGAACGGGAAGATCCAGCAGGATCTGGTGCCGATCTCGGTGCGCAACACCAACGCGGAGGTCGGCGAGACGGGCTGGGGCCTGGTCACCGCCGACGAGCCGATGCGTCCGGGGACGACCCTGGAGAACCTCGCCGGTCTCAAGACGCCGTTCCGTACCCACGGCCGCGTCACCGCCGGTAACGCCGCCGGTCTCAACGACGGTGCCACCGCCTCGATCATCGCCTCCGAGGACTTCGCCCGGGAGCACGACCTCCCGGTCAAGATGCGCCTGGTCTCCTACGCCTTCGTCGGCGTCGAGCCCGAGGTCATGGGCTACGGCCCGATCCCGGCCACCGAGAAGGCCCTCGCCAAGGCGGGCCTGGGCATCGAGGACATCGACCTGTTCGAGGTCAACGAGGCGTTCGCCGTGCAGGTGCTCGCCTTCCTCGACCACTACGGCATCGCCGACGACGACGCGCGCGTCAACCAGTACGGCGGCGCCATCGCCTTCGGCCACCCGCTGGCCTCCTCCGGCGTGCGGCTGATGACGCAGCTGGCCCGGCAGTTCGAGGAGCAGCCGGAGGTCCGCTACGGCCTGACCACCATGTGCGTCGGCTTCGGCATGGGCGCGACGGTCATCTGGGAGAACCCGAACCACAAGGACGCCGGAGGCAGCAAGTGAGCACCCCCACCACCGCCGAGCTTCTGAAGGGTGCGGCCGAGCTGTTCCCGGACGAGGTCGTCACGTCGGCGCACGTGCGCCACCTCGATCTGCCGTACGGCGCGGGCAAGTTCGCGCTGATCACGCTCGACAACGGCTTCGACCACACCAAGCCGACCACCTTCGGTCCGGGCTCGCTGGCGAACCTCAACGCCGCGATCGACCAGGTCGAGAAGGAGGCCGCGGACGGCGACATCGTCGGCGTCGGCCTCACCGGCAAGCCGTTCATCTTCGCCGTCGGCGCCGACCTCAAGGGCGTCGAGCTGCTGAAGAAGCACGAGGACGCGCTGGCCATCGGCAAGGGCGGCCACGAGGTCTTCAAGCGGCTCGCCAAGCTCGCCGTGCCGACCTTCGCCTACTACAACGGTGCCGCCATGGGCGGTGGCGTCGAGGTCGGTCTGCACTGCTCGTACCGCACCGTCTCCAAGGCCCTCCCGGCCTTCTCGCTGCCCGAGGTCTTCCTCGGTCTCGTCCCGGGCTGGGGCGGCTGTGCGCTGCTGCCGAACCTCATCGGCGCGGACAAGGCCGTCTCGGTCATCATCGAGAACTCGCTCAACCAGAACAAGCAGCTCAAGGGCCAGCAGGTCTTCGACCTCGGTATCGCGGACGCGATCTTCGAGGGCGCGGACTTCCTGGAGCAGTCGCTGATCTGGACGGCGAACGTCCTCAAGGGCGACGTCACCGTCGAGCGCCCCGAGGTCGACCGCGGTGAGGCCTGGGACCAGGCCGTCGCCAAGGGCAAGTTCATCGCCGACGGCAAGGTGCACGGCGCCGCCCCGGCCGCCTACCGCGCGCTCGACATCATCGCCGCCGCCAAGAGCGGCGACCTCCAGGCCGGTTTCGACGCCGAGGACCAGGCCCTGGCGGACCTGATCATGGGCGGCGAACTCCGCGCCGGCATCTACTCGTTCAACCTGGTGCAGAAGCGCGCCAAGCGCCCCGCGGGTGCGCCGGACAAGAACCTGGCGCGTCCGGTCAGCAAGGTCGGTGTCGTCGGCGCCGGTCTGATGGCCTCGCAGCTGGCCCTGCTGTTCCTGCGCCGCCTGGAGGTGCCGGTCGTGCTGACCGACATCGACCAGGAGCGCGTCGACAAGGGTGTGGGCTATGTCCACGCCGAGATCGACAAGCTGCTCGGCAAGGGCCGGATCAACCAGGACAAGGCCAACCGCCTCAAGGCCCTGGTCTCCGGTGTCCTCGACAAGGCCGAGGGCTTCTCCGACGCCGACTTCATCATCGAGGCGGTCTTCGAGGAGATCGGCGTCAAGCAGACGGTGTTCGCGGAGGTGGAGGCCGTCGCCCCGGCGCACGCGATCCTCGCCACCAACACCTCCTCGCTGTCGGTCTCCGAGATGGCCTCGAAGCTGAAGCACCCCGAGCGGGTCGTCGGCTTCCACTTCTTCAACCCGGTCGCGATCCTGCCGCTGCTGGAGATCGTCCGCGGCGAGAAGACCGACGACGCCTCGCTGGCCACGGCCTTCGGCGTCGCCAAGAAGCTGAAGAAGACCGCGGTGCTGGTGAAGGACGCCCCGGCGTTCGTCGTCAACCGCATCCTGACCCGCTTCATGGGCGAGATCCAGAACGTCATCGACGAGGGCACCCCGGTCGAGACCGCCGAGAAGGCCATCGAGCCGCTCGGGCTGCCGATGTCGCCGCTGGTGCTGCTGGAGCTGGTCGGCCCGGCGATCGGTCTGCACGTGTCGGAGACCCTGAACCGCTCCTTCCCGGACCGCTTCACGGTCTCCCCGAACCTCAAGGCCGTCGTCGAGGCCGGCAAGCGCGGCTTCTACGTCTACGACTCCGGCAAGCCGGAGCTGGACCCCGAGGTCGCCGCGCTCCTCAAGCAGGGTGACTCGGTGCTGACGGAGGAGCAGGTCCGCGACCGTGTCCTGGACGCGGTGGCGCAGGAGATCGGCCTGATGCTGGACGAGGGCGTGGTCGCCGAGGCGCAGGACATCGACCTGTGCCTGATCACCGGCGCCGGCTGGCCCTTCCACCTGGGCGGCATCACGCCGTACCTGGACCGCGCGGGTGTCTCCGAGCGGGTGACCGGCAAGAAGTTCCTGGCCCCGGGAATCGCGAGCGTGCCCGCCTAAGGGTGCACAGCTGACAGCGGGAGGCGCGGGCCGGCTCGGCGGAGCCGGTCCGCGCCTTCGTGTGCCGGGGCCGGCGGCCGCCCGGCGTGGGAGGGTGGCGGCATGGATTCCTTGGTCATTGTCGATGCCGCGAATGTCGTCGGCTCGGTGCCCGACGGCTGGTGGCGGGACCGGCACGGCGCGGCCGAGCGGCTGCGTGACGCGCTGCCCGGGTACGTCGCCCAGGGCCTGCCGGGGCTGGTACCGCCGCCCCTGGAGATGGTCCTGGTGGTCGAGCGCGCGGCGCGCGGGGTCGAGTCCGTCGAGGGCGTCCGGGTGGTGCCGGCGGACGGCAGCGGCGACGACCGGATCGTGCAGCTGGTGGCGGACGAGTGCGGCGGGCGGGACTGTCTGGTGGTCACCGCGGACCGCGAACTGCGGGAGCGGGTCCAGGCCCTGGGCGCGCGGGTGACGGGGCCGCGGGCCGTGTGGGGCCGGGAGCGCGGCGGGCGCCGGGCGTAGGTACGGCGAAGCCCCGTACGCCGCGGCGGGCGCGGCATACGGGGCCGGGCGGAGGACCGGGCAGGCGTCCGGCGCCGTCAGTCCTTGGCGGCCTCCCGGGTGCGGATACCGAGGCGGCTGTGCGAGCGCCCGTACAGGAAGTAGATGACGAAGCCCGCCACCATCCAGAACCCGAACCGGACCCAGGTCTCCGCGGGCAGGTTGAGCATCAGCCACACCGAGGCCGCCACCGAGAGCGCCGGCACCAGCGGCACCAGCGGGGTGCGGAAGGAACGGGGCAGATCGGGCCGGGAGCGGCGGAGCAGGATGACGCCGACGGCGACCACGACGAACGCGAACAGGGTGCCGATATTGACCAGTTCGGCGAGTTCGTCGATCGAGGTGAAGCCGGCGACGACGGCGACGACGACCCCCAGCGCGATGGTCGACCGGTAGGGGGTGCCGAACCGCGGGTGGGACTTCGAGAAGACCCGCGGCAGCAGCCCGTCCCGGCTCATCGCGAAGAACACCCGGCTCTGGCCGAGCAGCAGGATCATGCTGACGGAGGTCAGGCCGACGGCGGCGCCGAAGCTGATGACGCCCGCGAAGAAGGGGTGTCCGAGGTCCTTGAAGGCATCGGCGAGCGGGGCGTCGGTGGAGAGCTTGCTGTACTTCTGCATACCGGTCACGACGATCGACACGGCCACGTAGAGGACGGTGCAGATGGCCAGTGAGCCGAGGATGCCGCGCGGCACATCGCGCTGCGGGTTGCGGGTCTCCTCGGCGGCGGTGGCCACGATGTCGAAACCGATGAAGGCGAAGAAGACCACGGCCGCCGCGGCGAAGATGCCCATGGTGCCGAAGTTGGCCGGGGTGAAGCCGAACATCAGCTGGGCCAGCGGCGCATTCAGTCCGCCGCCGGCTGCCACGGGCTCGCTGGGCGGAATGAACGGCGTGTAGTTGGCGCCGTTGATGAAGAAGGCACCGGCGGCGATGACCAGCAGGACGACGGTGACCTTGATCCCGACGACCACCGCCGTCACCCGCGAGGAGAGCTTCGCACCGAGCACCAGGATGCCGGTCAGCACCAGGACGAGGAGGAAGGCGAGCAGATCGAAGCCGAACCGCCCCTCATGGGTGCCGGACAGAGCAGCGGGCAGATGCAGCCCGCCGGTGTCCAGCAGGGACCGCACATAGCCGGACCAGCCGACCGCGACCACCGCACAGCCCAGGGCGAGTTCCAGGATCAGGTCCCAGCCGATGATCCAGGCGGGCAGCTCGCCCAGTGAGGCGTACGAGAAGGTGAAGGCCGAACCGGCGACCGGCACGGTGGAGGCGAACTCCGCGTAACACAGCGCCGCCAGCGCGCAGACCACGCCCGCGACGACGAAGGACAGGGCGACGGCGGGTCCGGCCTGCTCCTTGGCGATTTTTCCGGTAAGGACGAAAATGCCGGTGCCGATGACGACACCGACACCGAAGACGGTCAGATCGAGCGCGGACAGGGACTTTCTGAGCGTGTGCTCCGGCTCCTCGGTATCCAGGATCGACTGTTCCACAGACTTCGTCCGGAACAGGCCGCGACTGCGGCGTGAATCATGTGGTGTGCCGTGCTGTGTGCTCATGGGCGAACCTCCGCCTGGACGACCCTCGCAACTCTCCTGAACTGACCGAGTCTCCGCAATGTCGGGAAACAGTCAGCTTCGGCGGGCCTCCGGGCGGCGGGATTCACCCGATGGGGTGCGGCCGTACGTATGCCGATGGGCCGGGCGGAACATCCGTACGGATGACCGGCCGGCCCATCGTGCCGTCTGCGGAATCAGTCGCGGGTGGCCTCGGCAGGCTCGGCCGCACCCTTGGCGCGGGCGGCCTCGGAGGCGTCCGCGCTGCCGTTGACGGAGGTCTCCCCGGTCGGACGGAGGGGCGGCTGGGACAGTCCGTCGATCTTGGAGACCAGGCCGGTCACCTGGCGGGCGATGTCCGGCGCGGTGAGCCCGATCTCCGCCAGGACCTCCTTGCGGGAGGCGTGGTCGAGGAACCGCTCGGGGATGCCGAAGTCGCGCAGCGGCAGGTCCACACCGGCGTCGCGCAGCGCCTGGGCGACGGCCGAACCGACGCCGCCGGAACGGACGTTGTCCTCGACGGTGACCACGACCCGGTGCTTGGCGGCGAGTCCCGGCAGCGCCGCGTCGACCGGCTTGACCCAGCGCGGGTCGACGACAGTGGCGGAAATGCCCTGCTTGTCCAGGAGGTCGGCGATCTCCAGGCACATCGGGGCGAGCGCGCCGACGGACACGAGGAGGACGTCGGGCCGGGTGACGCCCTCGGCGGGCTCGCGCAGCACGTCCATGCCGCCGACCCGTCCGACGGCCTCGACGGCGGGGCCGACGGCGCCCTTGGAGTAGCGCACCACGGTGGGCGCGTCGTCGACCTCGACGGCCTCGCGCAGCTGGGCGCGGACCTGGTCGGCGTCGCGCGGCGCGGCGATCCGCAGGCCCGGCACGACCTGCAGGATCGACATGTCCCACATGCCGTTGTGCGAGGCTCCGTCGGTGCCGGTGACCCCGGCCCGGTCCAGCACGAAGGTGACACCGCACTTGTGCAGCGCCACATCCATCAGCACCTGGTCGAAGGCGCGGTTGAGGAAGGTGGCGTAGACGGCGAAGACCGGGTGCAGGCCGCCGGTGGCCATGCCCGCCGCGGAGACCGCCGCGTGCTGCTCGGCGATACCGACGTCGAAGACCCGGTCGGGGAAGGCCTTGGCGAACTTGTCCAGGCCGACGGGCTGGAGCATGGCCGCCGTGATGGCGACGATGTCCTTGCGCTCCTTGCCGAGCTCGACCATCTCGTCACCGAAGACGGACGTCCAGTCCTTGCCGCCCGAGGAGATGGGCAGGCCGGTGTCGGGGTGAATCTTGCCGACGGCGTGGAAGCGGTCCGCCTCGTCCTGGAGGGCGGGCTGGTAACCGCGGCCCTTCTCGGTGAGGCAGTGGACGATGACCGGGCCGCCGAAGCGCTTGGCGCGCGTCAGGGCGGATTCCAGCGCCTCGAGGTCATGGCCGTCGATCGGGCCGACGTACTTCAGGCCCAGGTCCTCGAACATGCCCTGCGGGGCGATGAAGTCCTTGAGGCCCTTCTTGGCGCCGTGCAGGGTCTCGTAGAGCGGCTTGCCGACGACGGGCGTGCGCTCCAGCAGGTCCTTGCCGCGGGCCAGGAAGCGCTCGTAGCCGTCCGTGGTGCGGAGCGTCGCCAGGTGGTTGGCGAGGCCGCCGATGGTCGGGGCGTAGGAGCGCTCGTTGTCGTTGACGACGATGACGAGCGGGCGGTCCTTCGCGGCGGCGATGTTGTTGAGCGCCTCCCAGGCCATGCCGCCGGTCAGCGCGCCGTCACCGATGACCGCGGCGACCCGGTCGTCCGACCCGAGCACCTCGTTGGCCTTGGCGATGCCCTCGGCCCAGCCCAGGACCGTGGAGGCATGGCTGTTCTCGATGACGTCGTGCTCGGACTCGGCACGGGAGGGGTAACCGGACAGGCCGCCCTTCGCCTTGAGCTTGGAGAAGTCCTGACGGCCGGTGAGCAGCTTGTGGACGTAGGACTGATGCCCGGTGTCGAAGAGGACCTTGTCCTTCGGGGAGTCGAAGACGCGGTGCAGGGCGATGGTCAGCTCGACCACGCCGAGGTTCGGGCCGAGGTGGCCGCCGGTCTTGGACACCGCATCGACAAGGAAGGTACGGATCTCCCCCGCCAGCTGCTCGAGCTGCTCCGGGCCCAGTCGGTCCAGATCGCGCGGTCCCCTGATACGGGAAAGCAACGCCACCCCTGCCTCCTTGCTGCTTGCTGCCGTGGATCGAGCTTGCCGATCAGATGAGTCTAATGTTGCGCCCGCCGCGGCGACGCCCGGGCCTTGCGATGTATGTCACTCGGGTGACATGGAACGTGGTACGCCGCGCGGCGTACGGCACCGCACGCGGACCGGCCCCCACCGGATGATGCCCGGTGGGGGCCGGCGCTGTCGGACGACCGGCGCGGTCAGGTGCGTCCGGCCGTCTTCTGTGTCCGGCGGGAGACCGAGTCGATCACTACCGCGGCGAGCAGCACCGCGCCGGTGATCATGTACTGGATCTCACTGGCCATACCGAGCAGGTTCAGGCCCTGCTGGATCGACTGGATGACCAGCATGCCCAGCAGCGCGGACCAGATCTTGCCACGGCCGCCGAAGAGGCTGGTACCGCCGATGACGGCCGCCGCGATGACATTCATCAGGGTGTTGCCGGAGCCCAGGTTCTTGGTGGCGCCGCCGGAGAGGCTGGCGATGAACAGTCCGCCGAAGGCCGCGAGCATGCCGGAGACCGCGAAGACGCTGATCCGGATCTTGTTCACATCGATACCGGCGCGGCGGGCCGCCTCGGCGTTGCCGCCGACCGCGAAGATCTGGCGTCCGTAAGTGGTACGGCGCACCACGAAATCGGCGATGACCAGGACCGCGAGGAACAGCACCAGGGCCAGCGGCAGACCGCGGGCGCCGGCCGGCTCGTTCAGGACGTAGGCGACGACGAAGGCGAGCACCGCGACCACACCGGTGCGCAGCAGGACCTCGCTGAGCGGCCGGGACGGCAGGGCGGCGGCCTTGCGGCGCTTGCTGTCCAGCAGCAGCGATCCGGCGTAGGCGAGGACCGCGACCAGCGCGAGACCGTACGCGGCGGCCTTGTCCTCGAAGTAGTAGCCGGTGAGGTTCTCCACGACACTGCCGCTCGGCGTGTTGATGGAGCCTTCCTTGCCCATCATCCAGATCTGGAGACCGCTCCAGCCGAGGAAACCGGCCAGCGTGACGACGAAGGCCGGCACACCGATCTTGGCGAAAAAGAACCCGTGCAGGGCGCCGATGACCACACCCGTCGCGATGGCGATCAGGACCGCGAGCCAGTCGTTGACGCCGTTGGTGACGCTGAGCACGGCCCACACGGCCGCGCCGACACCCGCCACCGAGCCGACGGACAGATCGATCTCGCCGAGCAGCAGCACGAAGACGATGCCGACGGCCATGATGCCGAGGCCGGAGGTGTAGACGCCGATGTTCGCGAGGCTGTCCGCGGACAGGAAACTGCTGTTCTTGAGCTGGAAGACGACCGCGATGACGAACAGGCCGATGATGACCGGCAGCGAGCCCAGCTCACCCCCGCGCACCCGGCGCCGGAAGTCGTTGAGATAGCCGGCGAAGCCCTGTTCGCGGACGAGCAGGCGGGGGTCGACGGCGGCCGGCGGGGCGACGTCCGCGGCGGGGGCGGCCGTGGTCGCCTCGTCCTCGCCGGCAGCGGGCTGCTTGGTGAGATCGCTCATGCCCCGGCCTCCTTCTTCACCTGGTCCGTACGCGCCTTGCGGCGGGTCACAGCGTTGTCCGAGGCGCCGGTGATGGCGGCGATGATCTCTTCGTGGGAGGTGCCCTCGACATCGAAGACACCGTTGTTGCGGCCCAGCCGCAGCACCGCGACCCGGTCCGCGACGGCCTGCACATCGGCCATGTTGTGGCTGATGAGAATGACGCCCAGGCCGCGCTCCCGCAGCCGCTCGACGAGGTCGAGGACCTGCGCGGTCTGCTCGACACCGAGCGCGGCGGTGGGCTCGTCGAGGATGACGACCTTCGGGTCGCCGATCAGCGCGCGGGCGATGGCGACGACCTGCCGCTGACCGCCGGAGAGCGCCGCGACGGGGATCCGGACGCTGGGGATGCGGATGGACAGGGTGTCCAGCAGCTCCTTGGCCCGCTTCTCCATGGCGATCTCGTCGAGGACGCCGACGGTGCGGATCTCGTTGCCGAGGAAGAGGTTGGCGACGACATCGAGGTTGTCGCAGAGCGCGAGGTCCTGGTAGACGGTGGCGACGCCGAGTTCCTGGGCGTCGTGCGGCTTGTTGACGCGGACCGTCCGGCCCTCCCATTCGAGGGCGCCGTCGTCGACCGGGTGGACGCCCGAGATGGTCTTGACGAGGGTGGACTTGCCGGCGCCGTTGTCGCCGACGAGGGCGACCACCTCACCGGGGTGGATCTCCAGGGTGACGTCCGTGAGTGCCTGGACGGCGCCGAACCGCTTGGAGATTCCGCGCAACGCCAGCACAGGCGTAGCGGACACGTGAATCATCTCCTTCGCCGCCGTCACAACGGCGGGGATGGTGGTGCGTGGAGCGGGGGGGGCTCGCGAGGGACGGTCCGGCTCCGCGCCCGGGACGGGGCGGCGCGGGGCGGGTACGGACCGGTAGGGGTACGGGCCGGGTCGGGGGCCGCGGGCGGTGCCGCGCGGCCCCGCCTGACCGGGGTCCTGGGGCCGGGGTCCGGGGTCCGGGACCAGGGGTCCAGGTCCGGGGGGGGCCGGGGGCTTGGGAAACCGGGGCCGGGGGGGCCGGCGCCGGAGAGCCCGGGGCCTTACTTGATGTCGGCCGCCTCGCAGGCCTTCTTGGCGTCGCCGGTGCAGATCTGGCTCGCCTTGTAGACCTTGTCCTTGAGGATCGTGGACGCGATGTTGTCCTTGGTGACGATCTGCGCGTCGTACAGCTTGGCCGGGATGCCCTTGACCTCGCCGCTGAGGCTGTCGACCTTGGTGTCCGTCAGGGAGTCGATCTTCTCGCCCTTGAGCAGCTTGACAGCGATCTCGGCCGTGGAGTCGGCCTGTGGCTTGATCTGCTTGTAGATGGTGAACGCCTGGTCACCCTTGAGGATCCGCTGCAGACCCGCGAGCTCGGCATCCTGGCCGCCGACCGGGACCTCCACGCCCTTCTGCTTGAGCGCGGTGATGATGCCGCCGGCCATGCCGTCGTTGCCGGAGTAGACGCCCTGGAAGCCGTCCTTGCCGAGCGAGTCGAGGGCCGCGCCCATCTTCTTGTTGGCCTCGTCCGGCGACCAGTCCGGGATGTCCTGCTCATACGCGATCTTCTTGACCTGCTTGTCGAGGACGCTGTGGGCGCCCTTCTTGAAGAACGGCATGTTCGGGTCGGTCGGCGAACCGTTGATCATGACGACATTGCTGTCCTTGGCCTTGTCGCCGAGCGCCTTGACCAGCGCCTCGCCCTGCAGGCGGCCGATCTTCTCGTTGTCGTAGGACACGTAGGCGGAGATGTTGCCCTCGGCCAGCCGGTCGTAGGCGACGACCTTCACGCCCTTCTTGGCGGCCTGGTTCACCCAGGACTTGGTCGCCTTGTAGTCGACGGAGTCCAGAATGATCACCTTCACGCCCTGGGTGATCAGCGCGTCGAACTGCTTCTTCTGGTTCTCGGTGTCCTGCGAGGCGTTGTTGTACTGCACCTTGCAGTCGCTGCAGAGCGCCCTGATCTTCGACTCGATGAGCGGTCGGTCGAAGGTCTCGTAACGAGTGGTCTTGTTCTCCGGCAGCAGCAGGCCGATGGTCTTGTTGTCGCCGCCGCCCGACTTGGCGCCGTCACCGGCCTTGCCGCAGGCGGCCACGGAGAGCGCCATCGAGACGGCGGCAGTGCCTATGACGACGCGACGCGTCCAAACGTTCATTGGGGTTGCCTCCCTGACGAGGCCGCGTCGTTGCGGCCGAGGTGGCTGGAAGTCAACTCGGCCGCCAGCCGACCGTCAAGGAGTAAATCCTTAACGAGATGACAACGGTGCCATGCGTTAGCTGCGTGAACTCAGTGCGCTCATGCCAGGGCGGGAGCGTCCGCCGCCTGCGCACCGTCGAGCAGGGTCGAATCGCCCATCTCGCTCAGCACCAGCGCCAGCGCGCCGAGCACCTCCGCGCGGCCCCCGAGCGTGCCCGGGACGATCCCCAACTGCCGTGCCGCACTGGGGATCGCATACCGCGACACCGACTCCCGGATCGGCGCGAGCACCAGCTCACCGGCCTCGGCGAGATCGCCGCCGAGCACCACCCGGCTGGGATTGAGCAGATTGCACAGATTCGCCACACCACTGCCGATATGGCGCCCTACGTCCGCGATGACCCGGCGGCAGCCCGGGTCGCCCTCGCGGGCCAGCTGGACCACCCGTGCCATGGTCAGATCCAGCCCATGGCTCGGCTGCAGCAGCGGGAGGACGTACCGGGCCGCGGTGAAGGTCTCCAGACAGCCGCGGTTGCCGCAGCGGCACACCGGACCGGCCTCGTCCAGCGTGATGTGCCCGATCTCGCCCGCCGTGCCACCGGGACCGCGGTAGATCTGCCCGCTGATCACCAGCCCGGCGCCGACCCCGCTGGCGACCTTGATGTACGCCAGGTCGGAGGCCCCGCGGCCACTGCCCCACACCAGCTCGCCCAGCGCGCCGAGGTTGGCGTCGTTGTCGACGTGGACCGGCACCCCGAGGCGTCCCGACAGCTCCTGACCGGGGTTCGTCCCCGTCCAGCCCGGCAGGATCGCCGTGGAGCCGAGCGTCCCGGATTCGACGTCGATGGGCCCCGGCACGCCCAGGCCGACGCCGACGATCTTGCCGGTGCCGATCCCGGTGGCCGCGATCAGCCGGTTGACCAGCTGTTCCGCCCGGTCGAAGCCCTCGGCCGCGGAGGCGTCCACATCAATCGGCTCGGCTTCCTCGGCGAGTACCTGGTGGGCGAGGTTGCCGACCGCCACCCGCAGATGAGAGTGCCCGAAATCGACTCCTACGACGATGCCCGCATCGCCGGAGAGCGAGACACTGCGCGCCCGCCTCCCGCCCGCCGAGGTCGGCGTCACCTCAACGGTTCCACCGTCCTTCAACTCGCGAACGATGTTGGAAACGGTGGCCGCGGACAGCCCCGTGCTCCGGGCGATCTCCGCCTGCGTGAGTGAGCCCGCCATACGCACCGCGCGTACGACCCGCTCCAGATTGGCCCGGTGCAGCGAGGACTGCGACCCTGGAGTCTCCATCGACTCATCCACTCCCGTCTGGGGCCAGGGGTGCCTCCCAGCGGAAGCTGGGGAGGCACGACGACCGCCCGCCGACCGCACCCACATCGTTGGGGGGCGGCCATCGATTCAACATGTGAACCCTAAGCAGAACGCCAGCCGGGAAGTCTCGTCAAGGCGTTGAGCCCGGCATGATCGGAAAGCGGCTGATCCGGGCAGCCGCGGCGGTGGCCCCGCCGCAGCGGAGCCGCTCCGGAATGCGTACCGGGCGGCACACCAAGGTGGCGCAAACCTTTCGCCGGACCGTCGGATGCCGGCCGCCGGATGTTGGATGCCGGCCGCCGGATGGCGTCGGACGCCGGGCCGGATACAGGCAGCCGGATGCCGTCAGCCGTCGTCGGCCGTCGCACCGGCTCCCGGTCCGCTTCCCTACTTCAGTGCGCCGGCGGTCAGACCGGCCACCACCTGCCGCTGGAAGATGATGTACGCGGCGAGCACCGGCAGCATCGCGATCGTCAGCCCGGCGAACAGACCGGACCAGTCCCCCTTGTAGCCCTGACTCACCGCCAGGGCCACCAGCCCCTGCGTCAGCATCTTCTTGTCCGGGTCACCGACGTTGAGCACCGTCGGCAGCAGATATTGATTCCACTGCCCGAGGAAGTTGAAGATGCCGACGCTGATCAGGCCGGGCTTGGCCATCGGCAGCATCACCTGGAAGAAGGTGCGGGTGTGCGAGGCGCCGTCGATGAGCGCCGCCTCGGCCACCGAGGTGGGCAGCGTTCTGAAGAACCCGCTGAGGAAGAAGACCGTGAACGGCAGCGAGTACGCGATATAGACCAGAATCAGCCCGTGGTAGGTGTCCAGCAGCGCCATGTTCTTCATGACGAAGAACAGCGGGACCAGCGCCAAGATGACCGGGAAGCCCATGCCGCCCACGAACAGGAAGTACACGAAGCGGTTGCCCGGGAAGTCGAAGCGGGCCAGCACATAGGCCGCCATCGCCCCCAGCAGCATCGTGCCGATCAGCGAACCACCGACGACGATCAGCGAGTTGAAGAAGTACTGGCCCATGTTCGCCTTGTCCCAGGCGCGTGACCAGTTCTCGAAGTGCAGGACCGACGGCAGCCCCCAGGGTGAGCCGAAGATCTCGCTGTCGTCCTTGAAGGAGCTCACCACCGCCCACAGCAGCGGCATGGTGACCAACAGGCCCCAGATCACCAGGACTCCGTGCGAGAAGACATGGAGGACCTTGCCCTCGCTGCTTCCGCCGCCGGACCCGGCGCCGTCCTTCCGCCCCGGTCCACTGCGCGGGCCGGGCAGCCGCGCCGCGCCCGGAGGCGGTGTGTGCTCCTTCGTCACCCCCGGGACGTCCGCGGGGTCTGTCTGCGCACTCATCAGAACTCCAGTCGCTCGCGTCGTCCCAGCCGCATGACGACGGCCGAGAAGATGAGGGTCACGATCAGCAGGGAAACGCCGATGGCGGTCGCATATCCGGCCTGACCGTCGCGGAAGGTCTTCTGGTACACGTACAGCGGAAGGACCTCGGTCGAATAGTCGGGGCCGCCCGGACCGACGCTCATGATCTGCACGAAGGCGAAGGCCGACACGTCCAGGGCGAGGATGCCCATATAGATCCAGCCGGTCTGCACGGTGTCCCACAACAGCGGCAGGGTGATCCGGAAGAACGTGTTGAAGCGGTTCGCGCCGTCCAGCAGCGCGGCCTCGTAGAAATCCTTCGGAATGGAGCTCATACCGGCGGAGAAGAGCACGACATAGAAGCCGACATTGGCCCACACCATCGCGGCCATCACACACCACAGCGCGATCTGCGGATCCCCCAGCCAGTCCGGCTGCACACTGTCGAGCCCGATCGCGTCGAAGAAGGCGTTGAGCGCGCCGCTCTCCGGGTTGTAGGCGAACTGGAACAGCAGCGCGACGATCGGGACCGACAGCACCTGCGGGAAGAAGTAGAGGATCTTGTAGGTGCCCGAGCCGCGCACCCCGCCGATGACCGCCTTCTTCCGGCGACGGCCACCGACGTTGAGCATAAAGGCGAAGAAGAGCCCCAGCGAGAGCGTCACCACCGGCAGGAGCAGCAACAACGTCACGCTGTTGCCCACCGCGGACCAGAAGACGTCGTCCTGGAAGAGGCGCGCATAGTTGTCGAAGCCGACCATCTTCATGTCCGGACTCAGTCCGGTCCAGTCCGTGAAGGAGTAGTAGATGGCCTGCACAAAGGGCGAGATCACGAAGATCGCGTAAATCGCCAGCGGGAGGACCAAGAACCCCGCGATGAAACGGTACTTACCGTGTTTCATGACTACCGATCCCGTTCTCTCCCTGCGTGTGCCGCCGCCGGTGACGCGCCCCCGGCCAACGCCGGGGGATACCCCAAAGAACTTCTCGGTCAGCGCTTGTACTTCTTCACGCTGGAGTCGTCGCGGGTGTCGTCCGCGTACTTCTGGATCTTCTTGATGGCCTCGTCGGGAGTCAGCCGGCCGGCCATCATTTCGCCCAGCGCACCGACCCCGATCCGCTCCTTCTGGAGCGCCACATACCAGTCCTGCAACCGCGGATTGACGATGTTCTGGCCGGCCGTCTGCAGCGCCACCTGCGCCGATGCCAGACCCGGCGGGAGCTTCAGCCCCTCGGTGCCGCCGTTGAGCGAGGTGAGGGAGGAGACCTGCCGGATGAAATTCTGCGAGGACTTCTTGCTGAGCATGATGCGCAGCAGTTCCATGCCGCCCTCGGCGTTGCGGGCCTTCCTGGGCACGATGTACGGCTCACCGCCCGAGGCCCAGAGGGTGCCGTAGGGCATCTTGTCGGAGTCCGACAGGCTGGACGGGGCGCCGACCGCGAGACCGAAGTGCGGGTTCTTCGCGATCTGCTTGGCCGACTCGTTCTCCACCCAGGAACCGTTCGGGATGAACAGCGCCTTCCCCTCGGCCCACGCCTTCTGCGACTGGAGGTGGTCCAGACCGGGCGAGCCCTTGAGGACATAGCCCTTCTTGTAGAGCTCGTAGTAGGCGTCGAATGCCGCCTTGACCGCCGGGTCCTTCCAGGCGTTCGGCTCCAGATTGTCGATCTTCCGCAGGACCTCCGCACCACCGATCTTGGCGATGAACGGGTAGAGGCTGAAGGGAAGGTAGTACGGGTACTTGCCCGGGTACGTCCAGCCCGCGACGCCCTTCTTCTTGGCCTTCGCGCACAGGGCCAGCATGTCGTCCCAGGTCTCCGGGTATTCCGCGTCCAGCTTCTGCAGATTGCTCTTGGAGTACCAGACGCCGTAGACCGTGTACGCGTAGTAGAGAATCCAGGTTTCCTTGCCGCCGAACTGACCCATTTCGACGACGCCGGGGCGCAGGGTGTCCCGTACCTTCTTGTTCGGGTCGTCGGCGGAGGGGGCGTCGAGGAGCGCCGAGAGGTCGGTCAGCTGGTCCTTGGCCACCAGCGTGCCGAAGTCCATCTGTTCCGCACCGGAGTTGTCGACGAGGTCCGGGGGGTTTCCGCCGTTGAAACGCGGCTGCAGTGTCGACTGGATCTTCTGGGTCGACGAGAGCTTCACCTTGCCGTCGGCCTTCGGGAAGGCCTTGAGGTACTCGCTCTGGGCGTCCTTGGCGTACTTGTCGCCGAATCCGCCGTCGAAGATGACGACATCGAGGCCGGCCGACTCATTGACCGCGAGCGGATTCTTGGCCGACTTCTTTCCCTTTTCGACCTTGTTATCGCTGTCACCGCCGCCACCGCCGGCACACGCCGACAGCATTCCCATGGCCGGTACGGCGACGATCCCCAGGGCCGCGGCTCGCTTGACCAGATCACGACGGTTGAATTCTGAGGTGGATCCCATGCTCAAGTCCTCGCCTTCTTCAGGACTCAGGCGGTGTACCGGAGCCACCCCGGCACCGCGGGTCAGATGAAGCTGAGTTGTACGGGATGTGCACCGGGCGCGCTAGAGAAATGCGGGGCAATCATGCGTTCCCGCCTTCCCCCCGGATCCACGGCCTGGGTCGTACGGCCGGTCGGACGCCGACAGGTATAGTCCACTTGTGGCAGCAGGGGCAAGATCGAATGCAGGGTTGGTCGGCAGTCTTTCCCTAGTTGAGACCTCCCCGGTATGCGAGGATTCGCCCGGCCGCCGCCCGCGGGACCGCCCGGCGACACGACCGGCGCACCGATCTCAGCGCCACCCTTGACACCAAAGTCCCCACGCACCTTACTTATCTCTGTTTATCTTGGCGCCATGTAACTGACAACGATGTCAATCTCGTTGAGAGGGCTCGCGTGCGGCTCAGACACCGGCACCGTCCACTGCGGGGGATCGCCCGCCCCGCCGCTCTCGCGGCGGCCGCTCTGCTCGTCATCACCGTGCCCGGCCCGGCCCAGGCCGCGCCTGCCCAACCACCCCAGGGGGCAACGGAGTTCCGCTCCTCGTTCGAATCCGGCGAACCGCAGCCGGACTGGACCGACACCGTCGAGACCGGCCCCGACGGAAAGCCCCGGACCTCCGGCGTCACCCCGCAGACCGCCCCGGCGGCACCCGGGATGAACACCGGGACCGACACCGGCCCCCGCGACTCCCCCACCGCCAAGGCGCACGCCGGCTTCACCGGAGGACATGCGCTGCGCTACGCCGGCACCCACACCGCCCACGGCCGCGGCTACGCGTACAACAAGATCTTCGACGTCAATCTCCCGGTCACCGCGGCCACTTCGCTCTCGTACAAGATCTTCCCCGAGATGGCGAAGAGTGATCCGGACTACCCGGCGACCCATGCCGCCGTCGATCTGGCCTTCACCGACGGTACGTACCTCAGCGAGCTGTCCGCCGTCGACCAGCACGGCGCGCCGCTGACGCCCCGGGGCCAGGCCACCTCCAAGACCCTCTACGTCAATCAGTGGAACAACCGGGAAGCGCGGATCGGCGCGGTCGCCGCGGGCAAGACCGTAGACCGGATCCTGGTCGGCTACGACGCACCGGAGGCACCGCGGACCGCACCGGCCTTCCGCGGCTGGGTCGATGACCTCACCCTCGCGCCCAAGGCCCCGGACACACCGCTCGCCCATCTCTCCGACTACGCCGTCACCACCCGCGGCACGCTCTCCAGCGGCAGCTTCTCGCGCGGCAACACCTTCCCCGCCACCGCCGTCCCCAACGGTTTCAACTTCTGGACCCCGGTCACCAATGCGGGCTCCGCCGACTGGCTCTACGAGTACGCGCGGAAGAACAACGCCGACAACCTCCCCACCCTCCAGGCGTTCAGCGCCAGCCATGAGCCCAGCCCGTGGATGGGCGACCGGCAGACCTTCCAGATCATGCCGTCCGTCGCGGCCGGCACCCCGGACGCCTCGCGCACCGGCCGTGCCCTGCCGTTCCACCATGCCAACGAGACCGCCAAGCCGCACTACTACGGCGTGACCTTCGACAACGGCCTCAAGACGGAGATCACCCCCACCGACCATGCCGCGCTGATGCGCTTCACCTTCCCCGGCGACCAAGCGAGCCTGATCTTCGACAACGTCAACAACAAGGGCGGTCTGAGCCTGGACACCGGGCGCGGGATCGTCACCGGCTTCTCGGACGTCAGAAGCGGGCTGTCGGTCGGCGCCACCCGGCTCTTCGTCTACGGCGTCTTCGACGCCCCCGTTACCGGCGGCGGGAGCATCAGCGAGTGCGGCGTCAGCCGCTCCGGTGGAGCCGGTGCTTGCACCGGGGGCGGGGGCGGCAAGGACGTCACCGGCTATCTCCGCTTCCGGCCCGGGGCCGACCGCACCGTGACCATGCGGATCGCGACCTCGCTCGTCAGCGTGGACCAGGCGAAGGCGAATCTGACCCGGGAGATCCCCGACGGCGCGACCTTCGCCGGCATCAAGGACCGGGCGCAGTCGCAGTGGGACGGACTGCTGGGCCGGATCGAGGTCCAGGGCGCGAGCCGCGATCAGCTCACCACCCTCTACTCCAACCTCTACCGCCTCTACCTCTACCCCAACTCCGGCTTCGAGCGGGTCGGTTCACGCAGCCGCTACGCCAGCCCGTTCTCCCCGCAGACCGGCCAGGACACCCCGACCCACACCGGCTCCAAGATCGTCGACGGTGAGGTGTACGTCAACAACGGCTTCTGGGACACCTACCGGACCACCTGGCCCGCGTATTCGCTCCTCACCCCGAAACGCGCGGGGAAAATGGTCGACGGCTTCGTCCAGCAGTACAAGGACGGCGGCTGGATCTCCCGCTGGTCCTCCCCCGGCTATGCGGACCTGATGACCGGGACGAGTTCCGATGTGGCGTTCGCCGACGCCTACGCCAAGGGAGTGGAATTCGACGCCGAGGCGGCCTATGCCGCAGCCGTCAAGAACGCCACCGTCGCCCCGCCGCTGCCCGGAGTCGGCCGCAAGGGCATGGCCACCGCGCCCTTCCTCGGCTATACCAGCACCGATACCCGCGAGGGCATGTCCTGGGCGCTGGAGGGCTACCTCAACGACTTCGGTATCGCCCGTATGGGAAAGGCCCTGTACGAGAAGACCAAAAAGCCCCGCTACAAGGAAGAATCGGCCTATTTCCTGAGCCGCGCCCAGAACTACGTCAAGCTCTTCGACCGCAAGGCCGGCTTCTTCCAGGGCAAGGACGCCCAGGGCAACTGGCGGCTGCCGCCGGGCACGTTCGACCCCCGGGTCTGGGGCCACGACTACACCGAGACCAACGCCTGGACCTTCGCCTTCACCGCGCCACAGGACACCCGGGGCCTGGCCAACCTCTACGGCGGCCGGGCCGCCCTGGCCAAGAAGCTGGACGCCTACTTCTCCACCCCGGAGACCGCATCCAAGGAATTCGCCGGCTCCTACGGCGAGGTGATCCACGAAATGACCGAGGCCCGCGACACCCGGATGGGCATGTACGGGCACAGCAATCAGCCCTCGCACCACATCGCCTATGTCTATGACGCGGCGGGGCAGCCCTGGAAAACCCAGGAAAAGGTCCGCGAGGCGATGTCCCGGCTCTACCTCGGCAGCGAGATCGGCCAGGGATACCCGGGCGACGAGGACAACGGTGAGATGTCCGCGTGGTACGTCTTCAGCTCGCTCGGCTTCTATCCGCTGGTGATGGGCCAGGGCGAATACGCGGTGGGCTCACCCCTCTTCACCAAGGCCACGGTCCACCTGGAGAACGGCCGCGATCTCACCGTCAACGCCCCGCGCAACAACGCCCGCAATGTCTATGTCCAGGGCCTCCGGGTGAACGGCAAACCCTGGAATTCCACCGCACTGCCGCACCGGCTCCTCGCCCGCGGCGGCACTCTGGACTTCACCATGGGCGACCGGCCGTCCGCCTGGGGCACCGGACCGGACGCCGCCCCTACGTCGATCACCAAGGACGCAAAAGTGCCCGCACCACCGGCCGATGTGACCGATCCGTCGGCCGGCCCGCTCTTCGACAACACCTCCGGCAGCTCGGCCGCACTAACCGGCGCCCCGGTGGACCTCACCCGGCCCGCGCGGGTGACGTCGTACACCCTCACCTCGGCGGGCCGTGCCACCGCGCCGGCCGGCTGGACGCTGGAGGGCTCCCCGGACGGGAAGCGGTGGACGCGGCTGGACCACCGTGCCGGTGAGTCCTTCACCTGGGACCACCAGACCCGCGTCTTCGGCATCGCCCGGCCGGGCAGCTACCGGCACTACCGGCTGGTACCCGACGGCTCGGGCACCCTCGCCGAGATCGAGCTGCTCGGGGCGCCATGACGGGACCTTCGGCAGCTACCGCCTGATCCGCTGAGACCGGGCACGGACAAACGGACGGGGGGCCCCCCCCCCCCCCCCGGGGGGGGGGGGGCCGGCGGGGGGGGCCGGGGGGGCGCCGGGCGGCCCCGGACGTTGGGGTGTTGGGGGGGACCCCG
>NZ_JBEZHQ010000033.1:0-95100 GCF_040650675.1 Streptomyces sp. NPDC048637 | reverse complement strand
CCTGAGCAATCAGCACCAACGCAGCCTTCGGCCGCCCCATCCGAGCCATGAACAGACTCTACTCATGAAACGAATTCCTGACTCAGAACACTAGGCCCGTGCAGGAGAATGTCATGCCGGGCATCCAGCCGCCCCCTGAGGGTGACGTGATTCACCAGCCCTTACCCGGCTGCCATGTGACGCCCAAGTACTACACCTGGTTCCAGGAGACTCTCGGTCACACGGGGGCGGCCGGACTCATGGCCTTCACCGGTTCCGGCAAGGCGACCGCTCGATACCTGACCGACCGACAGGGCTACAAGCGATTCGACGGCTTCGAGCACGCCGCCAGCGGCAGCGTCCAGGACATCAGCCACGAACTTCTCGGAGACACCTACGCCGGAACCGACCACGTCTTCCGGCTGAACGGCCCCCGCGTCGAGGCGTTCTCAGGCGTGGAAGCGAGGCTCTTCAACCTCGTCTCCCAAGGACGGGTCGAGGAATACCGCGCCAGCGTGCACGCGACCCGCCACACCCGCCCCCGGCTCGCCTGGGACAAGAAGTGGGGCGGACCCGTCTCCGTGCATGCCGACGGATCCGTATTCGCCATCCGGTTGCTGCCTGGCCAGCGCCGAGCGCGCAGCTAGCTAGCCTCCTGTCCCACAACCGCCGGACGTTTGGGCACGTGACCTGCCTCCGAGCACAAACATGCAGGTCACTGGCCCACTCTTGACGAGGTGAGCGACAGCTCCACGCAGCAGAGCTGCGCTCATGCCCTGCCGCGCCGGCGGCTACCTCCATGGCTCGCTGCTACGGCCGTCAGGCACCCGGATCCCTCGAAGCACGCATCGACGGCATGGCCCACCAACTCCGGGGCGAGAACATCCGCTTCACCATCTGCCGGCTCGACTCCGGTGAGCCCGTACCCGCCGGAGTTGCCACCCTCGTGGGCGGCTGGAAGGGTCGCGACGGTGGCGCTGCCGGCGGAACCACGGCGAGCTGGTGGAGCGGGACGACATCTACGCCTACCTGTTCAGCCTCCAGGCCGCCGGATACCTCCACAACGAGAAGGCCCGGGACAGGGAGGGACAGTGATGTTCTCCGTGCGCGCTGTTCCCGTCATGCCCGCCCGCATCGCCGACCTCACCGTTCTCCTCTTCGGCCGGTTCGCCGTCGGACGGCCGGTCGGCTGGAGGCCGCGCCCCTCGGCTTGTCGCAGCCCGCGAGGGCGGGCCCGCCCGCAAAGCCAACGGGGCGCCCAGGCGGTTTGTGCCTGGGCGCCCTGTCAGGGGAGGTGACGGCGTCGGGGGCCGTCTGCCGGGGGCCTTCGGGGCCCCGTTGTGGTTCAGCGGCGGGGCTGTCCGGTGGTCTGCAGCTGCTTGTCCTCGGGCGTTCCCTTTGCCGTGAGGTGCGGGTTGCGCGACTTGAGGATGGCCCAGCCGATCGCCAGGCACACGGCCCAGCCGGCGCCCACGTACAGCGATACGCGGCTGTCCGGGTCGATGGCGATCAGTACGGTCACCAGGGACAGGAACGCCACCGCGATCCAGCTGCACACCGTGCCGCCCGGTGCCGGGAAGGACGAGGCGGGCAGGCGGCCGGCGACGACCGCGCGGCGGTAGAGGATGTGGCTGATGAGGATCATCAGCCAGGTCCAGATGCCGGCCGCGGTGGCCACCGACGTGACATAGCCGAACGCCTTCTCCGGGACGACGTAGTTGAGGATCACGCCGATGCCCATGAGGGCGGCGGAGAGGGTGATGCCGAGGGCCGGGGTCTTGGTGGAGCTCAGCTTGCCGAGGACCTTCGGGGCCTCGGAGTTGGCGGCGAGGTCGCGGAGCATGCGCCCGGTGGAGTACATACCCGAGTTGCAGGACGACAGCGCCGCGGTCAGGACGACGAAGTTGATGATCGCCGCACCGGCCGGGATGCCGATCTTCGCGAAGGCAGCCACGAACGGGCTGACGCCCGGCTGGAACTCCGTCCACTTGACGACCATCAGGATCACGCTGAGCGCACCGACGTAGAAGACGATGATGCGCCACGGCAGCGTGTTGATGGCCTTGGGCAGGGTCTTCTCCGGGTCCTCGGACTCGCCCGCGGTGACACCGACCAGCTCGACGGCGAGGTAGGCGAACATGACGCCCTGGAGGGTCATGAGGCTGGAGCCGATGCCGTTGGGGAAGATCCCGTCGTGGGCCCAGATGTTGGAGACCGCGGCGGCGTCTCCCGCCTGGCTGAAGCCGAAGGTGACGACGCCGAGACCGATCACGATCATGCCGACGAGCGCGGTGACCTTGACCATCGAGAACCAGAACTCGATCTCACCGAAGATCTTCACCGAGATCAGGTTGGCCACGAACAGCACGACCAGGAAGACCAGCGCGGTGACCCACTGAGGGATTTGCGGGAACCAGAAGTGCACGTAGATCGCGGCGGCCGTCAGCTCGGCCATGCCGGTGACGACCCACATCAGCCAGTACGTCCAGCCCGTCACGAACCCGAAGAACGGACCGAGGAACTCACGGGCGTACTCCGAGAACGAACCCGACACGGGGCGATACAGAAGCAGCTCACCGAGCGCTCGCATGATGAAGAAGACGATCACGCCGGCGAGGGCGTACATGAGGATGAGGCTGGGCCCGGCCTTCGCGATGTTCGCGCCCGCGCCCAGGAAGAGGCCGACGCCGATGGCGCCGCCGATGGCGATCATCTGGACTTGACGGCTGCCGAGACCCCGCTCGTAGCCCTCTTCCGGTGCGGCGCCCGAGGCGCCGTTGTCGTCGCCGGGGTTCGTGCCGACCTGCGTTGAGGTCATGTGTGGTGCGCCCTTCCGCTCCATGCCGACCCGCGCCTCACTTGGCGACGGATCGGGTTTCGATCCCCCCGGATGCTGATGGAGTTGCATGCCGGCGATCGGCCGGCTCAAGCGCCCCCTACGCGGACATGGGTGATGTCCGTCAGGTGGTCGAGAAGATGTACCACGGGCGAAAATCAGCCAGCGTGGCGCAGCTCACGGGATGGATCAGTCAAAAACGCCCATGACCGGACAAGACGTCGGTTCCCGTAATCGAATCGTTATCTCGCCTGAGCAACCGATCGAGGGGGTAATCACGCATTGTCGATGCCTCATTCCGGTAAGTACATGACCTTTGTCCGATATTGCCGAGGCGGGGGGCCCGTCGCCGCGATGACGAGGAGGCGCAGCACGAGGAACGAGCGGGGTCGGCGGGCGTCGGCCGGGGAGCGCAGGGCGCGTCCCTGGTGGCGAGATCTAGCCCCCTTCCGGTCCATGGCGCCGAGTGACCCGGCACCCCCGTGATCACCCCGGCAGGCCCATGAAAGGCGAACAAACCAGGCGTAGGCTGGCAGAACGCCTTATTGCACCGTGAGTGAGCGACGGAGGCGGTGCATGACCGACCCACACGGCTTCCTCAAGGTCCCCCGCCGGCCCGTTCCGGCGCGCGCAGTCGAGGAGCGGCTGAGCGACTGGCACGAGGTCTACGCAGGCCAGGCGCTGCTGCCGCTGGTGGCCGAGCAGGCGGGGCGGTGCATGGACTGCGGCATACCGTTCTGCCACAGCGGCTGCCCGCTGGGGAATCTCATCCCCGAGTGGAATGCGTACGCGACGCGGGGCAACTGGCGGGCCGCGGCCGAGCGGCTGCATGCGACGAACAACTTCCCCGAGTTCACCGGACGGCTGTGCCCGGCGCCCTGCGAGGACGCCTGTGTGCTGGCCATCAATGCCGATCCGGTGACGATCAAGAACGTCGAGCAGGCCATCGCCGACCAGATCTGGGAGCAGGGGTACGCGTCCCCGCACCCGCCGGAACGGCTCAGCGGGAAGAGCGTCGCGGTCATCGGATCCGGGCCCGCGGGGCTGGCGGCGGCCCAGCAGCTGACCCGTATCGGGCACACCGTCGCCGTCTACGAGCGCGCCGACCGCATCGGCGGACTGCTGCGCTACGGCATCCCCGCGTTCAAGTTGGAGAAGCAGCACCTGGACCGCCGCATCGCACAGATGCGGGCGGAGGGCACCAAGTTCCGCACGGGGGTGGACGTCGGCGGCGAGGCCGAGGTCACCGAACTCCGCAGGCGTCACGACGCGATGGTGGTGGCCGTCGGTGCCACGGAGCGGCGGGAGCTGCCCGTCACCGGGCGTGAACTGCGCGGCATCCATCAGGCCATGGAATATCTGACGCTCGCCAACCGGGTCGGCGAGGGCGACTACGCCTCGCCGCCCGTCACCGCCGAGGGCAAGCATGTGGTGATCGTCGGCGGCGGGGACACCGGCTCGGACTGTCTGGGCACCGCCCTGCGCCAGGGCGCGGCCTCCGTGGTGCAGCTGGACATCAATCCGGAGCCGGGCGATGCCCGGCCGGACACCGAGCCCTGGCCCATCTACCCGAAGGTCTACCGGATCTCCCACGCCCATGAAGAGGCCCGGGGCCGGGCGGGCACCGATCCGAGATTCTTCTCCTCCGCCACCCTCCGATTCGAGGGGGACGCGGCCGGCCAGGTGCGTGCGCTGCATCTGACGGAAGTGGAACCGTCGGCCAGGAGGCCGCGGCCGGACACCGAGCGGGTGATCCCGGCGGAGCTGGTGCTGCTCGCCCTCGGTTTCTCCGGTCCGGAACGGGGCACCGGGCTGATGACACAGCTCGGGCTCACGCTGGACGCCCGGGGGAATTTCGCCCGGGACACCGGCTTCGCGGCCGTGCGGGGCGAGCGGACGAACGGGGCCGGGCCGGACGCCGGCGCAGCGGACGGGGTGTTCGTTGCGGGCGACGCGGGGCGGGGGCAGTCCCTGGTGGTGTGGGCCATCGCGGAAGGCCGGGCCGCCGCGGCGGCCACGGACCGCTATCTCACCGGCTCCACCGCGCTCCCGGCCCCCATCGCCCCGACGGACCGGCCGCTGGTGGCGTGACCCCGCGGGGTACGAACCCCCGGCGCGGACGGCTCACCCGGGTGCGTGGGCCGCGCTCGGGTGGTGGTGGTTGTGCGCGGTGGGGAGTGGTGGGCGCCGGAGCGGACGGCAGGAGCGCGGTGGGCAGGCGGGTGCGAGGGGAGGGCTTCTGGAGCCCCCTCATGCACCTTTGCTACTGGGCGCAACGCCCAGGCGACGACTTGACTTTGGTCATGGCGATTCAGACCCGCTTGTTGGGTATTGACTGTCCTGTCCCGTTCTCTCTGGATATGCCAACGTGAATCGTTGGCGGCATGTGCTTGGAGGCGCACCATGGCCGCCCGACCACTCGTCGCGCGTCAGTCCAACCAGCGGCTGCGGTCGCTCATCCAGGAAGCCTCATTTTCCAACTCCGCCCTGGCCCGGCAGGTGAACGTCCTGGGAGAGGCGCAGGGCCTGGATCTTCGGTACGACAAGACCTCCGTGAGCCGGTGGCTGAGTGGTCAGCGGCCACGCGGCCGGGTGCCGGCCATCATCGCCGAGGCGCTGAGCGGCAAACTCGGCCGCACGGTCTCGACGGAAGAGATCGGCATGGCCAACGGCAACAGCGTGACCTGCGGGGTCGGACTCCACTTCGCGGCCACGGTGGAGGACGCGCTGGAACAGGTCCGTGAACTATGGCATATGGACGCCGAGTCCAGGGGGCTTTTGTCGCGTTCCGCCATGACCGCCTCGGCGTTGGTCGAGCCCAGCAGGGACTGGCTGATCAGTTCCCCGGACCCGCAGGTGGCACACAGCCGGCGGCTGGGGCCGCGGGTGGGGGCGACCGATGTGGAGCTGGTCCGGGCGACCACACAGGCATTGGCCGAACTCGACCACCGGGTCGGCAGCGGCTATGTACGACCGGTCGTCGTCTCCTGTCTCAGCAGCGTGCTGTCCGGCCTGATGGACGGGAGTTACGGCGAAGCCACCGGACGGCAACTGTTCGCCGCGGCCGCCCGGTTGACGGAGCTGGCCGGGTACACGGCCCTGGACGTCGGGCAGCCGGGCCTGGCGCAGCGCTACTACATCCAGGCGCTGCGACTCGCGCAGGCCGCTGACGACCGGTGCTACGGCGGTTATGTGCTGGCGGCCGGACTGAGTCATCTCGCCGTCGGCGCCGGCTGCTCCCGGGAGGCGGTCCAGCTCGCCCGCGCCGCGCAGGAAGGTACCCGGGGGCGGGCTCCGCTAGCCGCGCAGGCCATGTTCTATGCGACCGAGGCGCGCGGTTACGCCATGCTCGGGGACGCGCGGATGTGCAAAATACTGGCGGACAAGGCCACCGAAGCGATGGCGCATGCCGTTCCGGGGGACGGCCCCGAGTGGATCACCCAGTTCGACCGCGCCTACCTGGCCGACGAGTTGGCCCACTGCTACCGGGATCTGAAGCAGCCGCGGCCGGCCGCCCGGCGGGCCGAGGAGGCCCTCGCCCGGCATCCGCGGACCCGGGTACGGCGCCGGGCCATCGATCTGCTGTTGCTGGCCACCGTCTTAGTGCAGGCCGGTGACGTCGAGGAGGGGTGCCAGGCCGCCGTGCAGGCGGTGGCGCTGCTCGGCAGGCTGAAGTCGGCGCTCGGTGAACGGTACTTGCAGAGCTTCAGGGACGAGCTGCGGCCCTTCGGCGACACGACGCCGGTGCGCGAATTCGACGCCCTGGTGCAGGAGAGCGGTGTGCGGGTGCCCCAGTGACGCCCGTCCGGCGCCGGGGCGGGCCGGCGGGCGGGGCGGCCGGTCGTGGGGGCACCGACGGCCAGCGGGCCCGTACCGTCCCGCGGGGAGGGGGTGCGGAGCCGGAGCCTGTCTGACCGTCGGCGGTCGGGAGCCACCCCGCAAGGGGTGCAGCGGCAGAGGTGTACCGGTCGCCGGTGGCGATCCGGCCCGCCGCTTGTGGTGTTCCGTCGTGCGAGGCCGGCGCCCTGCTGCCGGGACCGGCCCCGTGGGTGCGTTAAGGCGCCACGCCGTGCCGTACGCCGGCTGCCAGCGGCACCGCGGCCCACACGGTGCAGCCGCTGTCCGCCTCGATCCTGCGGCCCCAGCGGGAGGAGGACCTGGCGACCAGTTCCAGGCCGCGGCCGTGCTCCTGCCACTGGTCCGGGCGGCGCATCCGGGGCACCGACGGCGTTCCCCCGCGGTCGTGCACCTCGATATGGAGCAGGTTCTCGGATCTCCCTATCCGGCAGGTGATGCGGGTGCCGGCGGAATGCTGGACGGCGTTGGTGAACAGTTCCGACAGGACCAGCAGCACCAGATAGCGCGTGTCCTCGTCGTGTATGCGTTGTCCGTCGAGCCAGGAGCGCGCCAGGCTCCGGCAGACCGGTACGGCGCGTTTCAGCGCCGGCAGTCGCAGCACCATTCGCTGCGCGGAACCCCAGCAGTCGGCAGGGACCAGGGAGTTTCTTTCCTGGGGCCAGCCGGCGATATGCCGGGCGGTCACGATGACTTCGGCCGAATGCATTGTGGTGGGTAACATGACTACCCCTTTCGTACATGCCTCATGGACTCCGATGCCGCTTTCGCCTCATGAAGCACTGCCAGCGCCATCGCTCGATCTGTCCTGGCGGCCTTCGGAGTTCGCCGCGCCTCCGGTGTGCACCGGACCGCTTCCGCCCTCTTTCCCGTATTAATTCAAGCAGCGCGAGAGCCTGCCCGGGAAGGCGTACAGTGCAGCAATGGGAGCGACCGGGGATATCGCCGACGCGAAATACTATCACCATAAGAAAACGGTTGCGCATTATCGGCAATGCAATTGATGAAAATACATGTCGCGGGTGCCGGAAATTAATGCGCCAAGAATGTGGAAGAAATGCTACCGCTTCGGCGGTGCCGTGAACAGACGGACGCCCGGCGGGCCTGAGCGGCCCGCCGGGCGTGGTGTTCCCCGAAGACGGACGGGGCTACGGTGCCGTCAATTCCAGGCCCAGCTGCTCGGCGATACCGGCGGCGAGGGCGGCGAGCGTCGGATGCTCCCATACGAAGTTCCTCGGGAGGCTGAGGCCGAAGGAGCGGTCGATGCGGGCCCGCAGCTCCATGGCCAGCAGGGAGTCGAACCCCAGGGATTTCAGCGGGGTCTGCGGGTCGAGCGAGCTCTTGCCCATCCGCAGGACGTCACGGACATGGCCCGCCAGATGCTCCTCCAGCGCCGCCCTCCGGGCCAGCCCGGGCGGCAGGGCGGTGAGCCGGGCCCGCATGTCCTCGGTGGTGTCGTCCGGTGCCGGGGCCTGCTCCGCCGGTGCATCGCCGGACATCTGGCTGAAGAAGGGGAGATGCCGGCCCGCGGGCGGCAGCCAGGTGTCCGGCGGGCCGGGAAGCACCCCGGTCTGCACCCGCCGGTGCGCCAGCAGCGTCTGCAGCGCCGCCAGACCCTGGTCCGTGGGAATGGTGCGGTAGCCACGGCTGCTGAAGTCGGTGGCAACCCCGATCTCGCCCCACGGGCCCCAGTTGACGGCCAGTGTCGGCATGCCCTGTGCGGAGCGCCAGGCCGCGAACCCGTCGAGCCAGGAGTTCGCCGCGGCATAGGAGCCCTGGCCGGGATTGCCCAGCAGCGAGGCCATCGAGGAGAACGCCGCGAACCAGTCCAGCGGGTGTCCCTCCGTGGCCCGGTGGAGCTGCCAGGCGCCGGCGACCTTCGGCATCCAGACCCGCTCCAGCTGGTCGTCGGCGACGTTGGCGATCACGGCGTCGTCCAGCACCATGGCGCAGTGCACCACGCCGTGCAGCCGGAATCCGTCGGCCACCGCCGTGGACACCAGCCGCTCGGCGACGCCCGGTTCGGCGATGTCGCCGAGGACCACCGACACCTTGGTGGTCTTGCCGATCACCGTGGCGAGCGTCTGCGCGGCTTCGGGGGACGGGGCGGAGCGGCCGTTGAGCACGAGATGGCCGGCGCCGTGGCCCGCGAGCCATTTCGCCGTGGCCAGCCCCAGGCCGCGCAGGCCGCCGGTGACGATATAGGCGCCGCCCTCCTGTACGGGCAGCTCCATGTCGGGCAGCACCGCGGGGGCCTCCCCGCTGTCGGGCACGGTCAGCACCAGCTTGCCGACATGGTCGGCGGCCGCCATGGTGCGGAAGGCCGTGGTGGCCTCCGACAGCGGATACTCCGTGCAGTGCAGGGGCTTGAGCCGGCCCTCCTCGAACGCGCCGAGGACCTCCTGCCACACCGTGGCGAAGGTGTCGGGGCGGTTGCGCCGCAGCTCGATCAGGTCGACGGTGCTCAGGGTGATGTTGTGCCGGAGCGGCAGCATGCCCAGGGGGGCGTCCGCCAGGATGTCGCGGACCCCCAGCTCCACGAAACGGCCGAACGGGCGCAGGGTCTCCAGGCCCGTCCGGATGGCCGCCCCGGACAGCGAGTTGAGGACCACGTCCACGCCTTCGCCATGGGTCGCCTCGCGGGTGCGTTCGCCGAATTCCAGCGTGCGGGAGTCCATGACATGGCTGATGCCCATGCCCCGCAGATAGCGGCGCTTGTCCGCACTGCCGGCCGTGGCCAGCACCTCGGCGCCCAGCAACCGGGCCACCGCGATGGCCGCCATACCGGTGCCGCCGGTGGCGGAGTGGATCAGCACCCGCTCCCCGGCGGTGAGCCGGGCGACCGAGTGCAACGCGTACCAGGCGGTCAGGAAGGCGATCGGCAGCCCGGCCGCGACGACCGGTTCGATGCCGAACGGGACGGGGGCCACCGCGTCGGCGGGCACCGTCAGGAACGACCCGAACGCGCCGCCCCGCAGATCGACCGCGATCACCTCGTCGCCGACCTGCGGGCGTGCCACCCCGTCGCCGACCGCGCTCACCACACCCGCGCATTCGAAGCCGATGCGGTAGCGGACGTCCGTCTCACCGGGGAGCAGGCCCATGGCCGTGAGCACATCGCGGAAATTCAGGCCGGCGGCGGTGACCCGGACCTCGACCTCGCCGGGCCGGGGCGCGCGCCGTTCGGTGACGGCGTACTCCAGGCTCGACAGATCGCCCAGGTGGCCGGCGCGCAGCCGGAACCCGTCCACCCCGTAGCGCACGGTGCACGTGGTGGCCGCCTCGTCCTGCCCGCCGCTCGGCGCGGCATGCTCCAGGCGGGCGACGTACCGGCCGTCGGCACGCAGGGCGACCTCGTCGTCGTCCGCGTCCGCCAGCAGTTCCAGGGACACCTCCTCGGGATCGGCGTCGTGCGGGTCGGCGTCCACCAGCACCGGCCGGAGCTCGGGGTGTTCCAGGGCGCCGACCCGCAGCAGTCCGCGCAGTGCGGTCTGGCCGAGGTCGACCTCGTCGCCCGGCACCACGGCGCGGGCCCCGCGCGTGACGACGTACAGCCGCGGGGTGTCCGTGGTGGCGGTGATCGCCTGGAGGGCGCCGAGCAGTCTGCGGGTGCGCCGCAGGGACTGCTCGGTGGGCTCCCCGCCGTCCGCGGGGCCGCACACCAGCACCACACCGCGCGGGGTTTCGAGGGTGGCGGCCAGGCGCCCGGTGAGGGCGTCCCGGAAGGTGTCGAGGGAGGCGCCGTCGAGCGGCCGGTCCCAGACGACCGTGCGGGCGCAGCGGGTGCGCAGCGCGGCGGCCAGCGCCTGGGCCGAGCCGTCCGCTTCGCCCACGATGACCCAGCTGCCCGGTGCGTGACCGCCGTCCGGGGCCGCACGCGGGGTGGCGCGCCAGCCGATCTCCAGCAGCCAGTCGTCGACCGCCGGGGCGCCGCGGGCGGCCGCGCGCCGTGCGAAGCGCAGACCGTTGACGACGAGCACCACGGCGCCGCCGTCGTCCAGGAGGCGCACATTCGCCACGATGGCTTCCGGCGTGATCTCGCTGACGTGTGCGTGGCAGTACACCGCGCTCGCGGGATCACCGATGATGCGCAGCGCCTGCATGCCCACCGGCAGCACCAGCGCCTGGTCCTCCTCGTTGATCAGCGGCGCCACGGCGAGCTGGGCGCAGACATCGAGGAGTACGGGGTGGACCGGCAGCCCGGGGGGCGGACTGCTCGCCTGGCGCGGTACCGCGACCCTGGCCCAGAAACTGTCGTTGTGGCGGCCGGCGTTCAGCTGGAGGACACCGGTGAAGGCCGGGCCGTGTTCCAGGCCGCGCCGGCGCAGACCGGCGTAGAGATCGGCCGGATCGACGGACAGCGGGTGGCGCAGGCTCATCTCGTCGACGGATCTGGGCCGGAGCTCGGGCCGCACGCTCAGCCGGTGCAGCACCGCGTCCGCCTGCGGCTCCCAGTCGCCGTGCTCGTTGCGGGCGAGGATCTGGCACTGGGCCCGGTCCGGTGCGGTCAGCGTGACGACGGTGGAGATCTCGGTGTCCGGTTCCAGCCGCAGCAGCTGCTTGAAGTGGACGTCGGTGACCTCCACTTCGTGCGGTGCCGCGCCGAAGACCTCGCAGGCCACCGAGAGGGCCAGGCCGCAGTGGGCCGCTCCGGGGAAGACCGGGTTGCCGTGCACCCGGTGGTCGGCGAGCCAGGGCAGTGCGTCGGTACCTGCGTCGGCACGCCAGCAGTGCCGCACGGGCTCACCGGGGAATTCGGTGTGGTGGCCGGGCAGCTGGGCCCGGGGGGCCTCGGCGACGGCCGCGGGCTGCGGGGCGTCGGCCCAGTGGTGGCGGCGGTCGAAGGTGACGGTGGGCACGTCCACCAGGGCGCCCTCGGCGTAGAGGTGCCGCCAGTTCACCGGCACCCCGGCGCAGTGCAGTGCGGCGAGCTGGGTCCGCAGGGTGGACTGGTCGTCCTCGTCGCGGCGCAGTGTGGGCAGGACGACGGGGTCCGCGACGAGACCGGCCAGGCTGCTGTCGACGGAGTGGGTGACCACGGGGTGCGGCGAGATCTCGACGTAGACCACGTGCCGGTCGGCCGCCGCGGCGGCCACCGCCTCGGCGAACCGCACCGGGCGGCGCAGGTTGTCGCACCAGTAGTCGGCGTCGAAGGCCGGTGTTTCCCCGGGGTCGACGACCGTCGAGTAGAACGGCACCTTGGGCTGCCGCGGCGTGAGACCGGCCAGCGCCGAGCGCAGCGCCGGCAGCACCGGGTCCACCAGCGGGCAGTGGGAGGCGACGTCCACCGCGATCGGGAACACGGGGATCTTCCGGGCCTCCCAGGCGGCGGCCAGCCGGCTCACCTCCGTGGTCCGCCCGGCCACGACGGTGGAGTCGGGCGCCGAGAGGACGGCGATGGACACGGTGTCGGCCGCGCTGCCGGCGAGTTCCTCGCGCACCGTGGCGGCGTCCAGCCCGACGCTGAGCATGCTGCCGCTGCCGGCGATGTCGCTCAGCAGTCCGGAGCGCCGGCAGATCACCCGGACCCCGTCGGCCAGGGACAGCGCCCCGGCCACCACCGCCGCCGCGACCTCGCCCATGGAGTGGCCGATCACCGCGGCGGGTTCGACGCCGTACGAGCGCCAGGTGGCGGCGAGGGCGACCTGCAGGGCGAACAGCACCGGCTGCACCGTGCCGCACCCCTGGACGGGTCTGCCCTGCCGCACCACATCGAGCACGGACACCTCGCTCTGCGCCCTGATGAGCTCGTCGAGCTCGGTCAGTGCGTCGAGGAAGGCCGGTTCGGTCTTCAGCAGACCGCGTCCCATGCCGGGCCACTGGGAGCCCTGGCCGGAGAACACCCACACCGGCTGCCGCTCGACCGCCGCGCCCACGGCGCCGGTCACCACCGCCGGGTGCCGCTCCCCGGACGCGAACGCCCGCAGCGAACCGATGAGTTCGCGGCGCGCGGAGGTCACCACGCCCATCCGTCCGCGGCCCGCGCAGCGTCTCAGGGCCAGGGTGTGCGCGATGTCGCGGAGCGGGACGTTGGCGCCGTCGCCCTCCATCCAGTCCGCGAGCCGGGTGGCCGCGGTCGGCAGGACGTCCGGGGAACCGGCCGACACCAGGAAGACATCGGAGGTCGTCCGGGTCGGCCGGCCGGTTTCCTGGCTCCGCGCGGGCCGCGGTTCCGGGGCCTGTTCGAGCACGACATGGGCGTTGGTCCCCGAGAAGCCGAAGGAGGACACGGCGGCCAGCCGGGTGGCCGTGCGCAGCGGCCATGCGGTCAGTTCGGTGGGGACGAAGAAACGGGTGCCCCCGGGGGTGATGGCCGGGTTCCAGCGCCGGAAGTGCAGATTCGCCGGGATGGTGCCGCGCTGCAGACACAGCACGCTCTTGATGAGCCCGGTGACTCCGGCGGCCGGCTCCAGATGCCCCACGTTGGTCTTCACCGACGTCAGGGCGCACCGGCCCGGCCCGTAGCCGTAGACCTCGGCGAGGCTGGCGAACTCGATCGGGTCCCCCACGGGGGTGCCGGTGCCGTGAGTTTCCACCATGCCCACGTCCCGTGGGTCGACGCCGGCCTGTCCGAGGGCGTCCAGATACAGGGCCCGCTGGGCGGTCACCGACGGTGCCGCCAGGCCTTCGGACGAGCCGTCCTGGTTCGTGGCCGAGCCGCGCAGCACCGCCAGCACCCGGTCGCCGTCCCGTACCGCGTCGGAGAGCCGCTTGAGCACCACGACGCCACAGCCCTCGCCGCGCACGAACCCGTCGGCGTCGGCGTCGAAGGTCCGGCAGCGTCCGCCGGCCGACAGCATGCCCATGCGGGCGAAGGAGCGGGTGATGCGCGGCTGGAAGCTGAGGGTGACGCCGCCGGCGAGCGCGACATCGCACTCACCGGCGCCCAGGGACCGGCGTGCCATGTGCACGGCCACCAGGGAGGAGGAGCAGGCGGTGTCCAGCGCCACACACGGCCCCTGCAGACCGAGCAGGTAGGAGATCCGGCCGGCCGCCACACAGTGCCCGTTGGTCAGGATCGATCCCTCCAACTCCTGTGGCTGACCGGCCAGTTGATCCATGTAGTCGCTGTAGCTGATCCCGGCGAAGACGCCCGTCTGGGTGCCGTTCATCCGGTCCGGCGGGAGGCCGGCGTGCTCCAGGGCCTCCCAGGTGACTTCCAGCAGCAGGCGGTGCTGGGGGTCCAGGACGTCCGCCTCCCCGCCCGCGACGCCGAAGAAGGCGGCATCGAAACCGGTCACGTCGCGCAGATAGCCGCCCTGACGGGGCGTCGGTGCCCGGCTCCCCGGACCGGGGGAGCCCTCGGGAACCAGGCGCCGGCGCTCCGCGGGCAGCTCGCCGACGGCGTCACGCCCGTCGACCAGCAGCCGCCACAGGGCCGCTGGCGAATCGGTGTCGCCGGGGAGCCGGCAGCCCATGCCGATCACGGCGATGGGCTCTGTCTCCTGGGTGGGTCGTGACTCGGCAGGCGAGCCGTGCATGTCGTTGCTCATCGGGTCTCCGTATGTGGGAGGTGATCTGCCGGTCACACGGCTTCCGGACTGCCGAGGAGGATGGCGTTCTTCACGCCGCCGACCTGGTAGTTGAAGCTCAGCGCGTAGTCGAAGTCGAGCGGGCGGGGCCGCACGCCGGGGACGGGGTCGAAGGGCAGCCCGTCGGCCGGCTGCTCGCAGTTGGCGGTGGGGCAGACCTGCCCTCGCTCCATCATCATCAGCGTCATGGCGACGCCCAGGCAGCCGGCCGGTGCGCCGTTGTGACCGAAGCAGCCCTCCTGGGACGTCATCAGCACATCGCTGTCGGGTCCGTACAGCTCCCGGATGGCGGCCGCCTCGAAGGCGGTGACGACGATGTTGCCGTCGCTGCCACCGTGGACGTACGGCACCTGGTCGATCCGCCACCGGTCGCCGAGGCAGCGGCGGACGGCGGCCACGAGCTCCGCGCCGGTCTCGTCGGACGCGAGGGGGTTGGCCAGTCCGTCCCGGGTCATGGCGGTGGCCAGCACCTGGCCGTACATGTGCGCACCGCGCCGGGCGGCGTGCTCACGGCTCTCCAGGATCACCGTGGCGGCGCCCTCACCGTGGTTGATGCAGTCCGCCCGCCGGTCGTAGGGCCGCATCAGGGAGCTGAAGGACGGCAGCAGCTCCGGCATTCCGGTGGTGCGGAGGTCGTCGTAGGTCTGCTGCGCTCCGCTCAGCAGCCGTTGGATGTTCTGGATGAGGTGGACGTTGAAGACGTCGACGCCGGTCACGACCGCGACCTCGACCTCGCCCTGGGCGATCATCCGCCGGGCGTTGCCGATCTGCACGGCGGACGAGGCGCAGCCGCACGAGACGGTGTAGCAGGGGCCGTTGGACTGGGTCAGCGCCGCCTGGACCAGCGCGACATCGGAGGGTGTCACGGCCTGTTCGGCCGCGACGAACAGCTCCATGGCGTCCGGTGCGCTGGTCTTGCCGGGGTCGGCGCTCAGCACCGAGAGATAGCTCTCGATGTTCGCGTCGACACCACCGCGCCCGACCAGGATCGCGGCTTCGCTCAGGGCACCGCCGTAGAACGTCAGCCCGGCATCGGTGGTGGCCTCCGCCATCGACACCAGGCCGAAACGGTGCGCCGAGGTGTAGTGGCGGGAGAAGAACGGCGGCACGTCCGGGAGGCGTTCGTCGAACATCTCCTGGGTGAGCTCGACCGAGCCGTAGTAGACCTCGTCACGCTTCAGGCAGGACTGGCCGTTGGAGATCACGGCCCACATGTCATCGGCGGTGAAGACCGGCTCCGTCCGGCCGGGCAGACAGAATCCGACACCGGTCACCACTGCATCCCGGCTCTTGTTTCGTTCTCCGGAGTTCCCAGACTGCTGGTTCATGACAGAACTCCGTCCCTCACGCGGTTCAACATGTTCGATCTCCTCTGCACATCGCTTTCTTCTGGGGGGACGCACAGCGCCTACTCGGCGATTCTTGTGCGGTAACACCAGCGGTACACCGGGACCTGTTGTCCGCCCAGGTCCGCGTACTCGCCGTAGAATTCGAAACGCTCGTACCCGTTGCCCCGCAGGAGCCTTATCGGATCGCCCGCGTCGTCGCGCATGTGCTGCGGCAGGGCATTACCCTCCGGCCCGTCGACGAGGATCACCATTCTTCTTTTCGCCATGCTGTTCTCCGGTGTTCTGTCGCAGTGGGTTGTGTGGGGCAGGCTTCAGATGTGAGGTGGGGGGACCCGGATGCAGATCACTGCGGGACCGGTTGCGGCGGAGTGACAACTGCCGGACCGGTCATGGTGGATGGAGCGGCCACGGCGACGTGGAGGTCGTCGGCGTGGTGCAGGCGCGGCGGAATACGGTGACCGTGGTGGTCCCGGCGGCGCCCGGGGGCAGGCTGCGGGGTGTCGGCCCGCTCAGGCCTTATTACTGAATCCCGCCGCGAGAACCGCGGTGGGACGGGTGCCGGTGACGCGGGCGGCGGTCATCGGCACGCTTCCGTTGCCGAGGGAGCGGCCTGCGCCGCGCAGGACGCAATTCCCTTTCGGCGAAGTGGAGATGGGGGGCTCCACACCATCGGTTGTGGCGATATCGCCACCGGTGCAAGGGAATTCGGTCCGGATACCGCGAACGCCGGTTCCGGCCGGTACGGGGCGCCGGCCGGAACCGGGGACACGGACCGCTCCGGCCGCTCGGTCGGTGCGGGAATACCCGGCGGATTCCCCGCGGACGGGGAGGGGGCACCGTCCCGCCGGGGAATCCGCAGTGGTGGTGCGCCGGAGCGCGGCATCCGCACCGCCGTTGCCGTGCGGGTCGTCGAGCGGAGGGGTACGGTGCGGCGCCGGGGCCGACGTGGCGGTGCCGGACGCGGGTGCCGGGCCGGACGCGGGTGCCGGGCCGGACGCGGTCATGAGCGCGGATTTCTCATCCGGCATCGGAATCGGGAGATTCAGGTCACCGCCGGACCGGTCGGGTTCCGGTGCGGTCGCGGTGAGGGCCGGGATCAAGGCGCCTGCGCCGTTGACCCAGCGAATGGTGGAAATGGTTCGCATGAAGCCCCCTGATCCGAATGTGGGGGCCGATCAGCCGGTGCCGAGGTGCCGGCACCGGCTGACGGATCCAAAACCCTCTACCGGGGACGCCCATACGGCATCTCGGTCTGACCGCAACCAGGCGCTGAGCCGGGCCAACGGGTAGGCCAGGTGCCGCTCCCCGGAGAGGATGGGCGGCCCACCGGTTGGATGGGACTAGTTATCCATGCGGCTCGGCGGGCTACAACAGTCAACCGATAAGGCCACCCGTTCGGAGCAGCGCGAAAAGCGGGAACTCGTACCAACTTGCGCAATGGCCTTAGAAGATGCCTTTATTCCACTCATGACTGATGAAGCGTTTGATTGCTCACTGCTCCGGCTTGATCGCGGTATAGAACCGTGTGCAGCAGCAAGCTCGCCGCTTGTCATTCTTGTGTGTGGAACACGGCGGGAACCGACGCGCTGTCAATAGCCGACCGCCGCCGGACACCGCTGCTGGTGACAATGGAAGTCACTTCGACATCGGCAAAGCCTACGCCGTCTCCGCATCTTCCGTTGTCCATAAGCGAGTTGGAGGTGCGCCCACAATTCTCCCGTACCGGTGAGTGATCCACGGGAGGGCCGTCGGCGCGGCCCGTCTGTGCTGTAGAGCCCGGCCTTTTGCCGGCCTCGGCCGGCTGCCGTTCCCCTTCCGCAGCAGCAGCTGCAGCAAAGTGCTCTCCGCCGGGGACCGCAGTTCACAGCACCGTTCACAGCACGATGCGGTCACGATTCCTCGACTTCGGTTTCACGCTCACGAGCGAATCGCGCCATCGGCTCCGTCGGTCGAATAACTTCCCAGCAGACAAGGGTGATTCGAGAATGAACAATAACGTCGTGTGCCAGATTCCGCCCGGGACCGACACACACACGATGTCACTCGCCGCCTACGGGGAACAGAGGTGGGCGGCAGCGATGCACGGCCTGGAAACCCTGACCATGTCCCCCTACCAGGCCGGCTGGCGGCTGCGTGTCGTGCCCAGCATCGGGCACGTCCTCGTACGCAAGGTCACCCGCCGGGTCGTCAACCGCGCGCTGCACTGCTGGATCGCCGACGAATGCGGCCTGTCGACGGTGAAGAACAGCCTCGCCGTCCTCGTCCGCGTCCTGGAGCAGGCCGTCCGGGACGGGGTGCTGGACGCCAATCCGGCGCGGGTGGCCGGCTGGCAGCAGGAGTACCAGCGCGCGCAGGCCGAACGCACCGCTCCGCGGTCGCTGGCACTGCCCGACGCGGACGCCCTGGAACGGCTGGCGGCCACCCTCGTCCAACGGTCCTCCGACGGCTACGAGGGGTGGGGCGACATCGTCCGGTTCGCCGCCTGGACCGGCACCCGCTTCAGCGAGGTGTCCGCTCTGCAGGCCCAGGACATCGATGTGAGCACCTGGACCTGGCAGGTCCAGCACTTCACCGTGTCCGAGCCGGAAGGCCTGCACGACCGCCCGTGCAGAGGCAGACATCACCGGGTGGTGCCACTGCGCCCCGCCGCACGGGAGCTGGCGGCCGGCCGGCTGGAGACGGCCCGGCACACTCCCCCGGCCCGGCTGTTCACCGGCCCGCACCGGAGCCGGTTCACCGCCGCGGTGCTGCGGGACGCGACCCACTGGGACGACGTGGTGGACGAGCTCGGTCATGAGTACCTCCGGCGCCAGGACCTGCGCCACACGGGCCTGACATGGCTGGCGGACGCCGGGCTCCCGCTGCCGCTGCTGTGCGGCGCCGCCGGGCGGCCCCCGCAGGACACCCGGCGGTATCTGCCCCCTGACGGGCATCGCCTCTCCGCGGAGAGCCATGGGGAGCCACCGGCGAGTTCGGCCCCCGCCCGTACGTCGGGCGGGGGCCGAACCGTTTTCCTGCGCCCCCCTACGGAGTAACGGTGCCGAGCTGCCCGGCTAGGCCCGGCCGGGGACCGTGCCACCGGTGGACATCAGGCGCCGGGACCCGGACCGCCGTCCAGGGGTGCGGGCCCTCACAGGTAGGTGAAGGACCCGGCGTTGACGCTGCCGCCCGCGGTCTGGACGGTCACCTGCACCGTCGTCCCGCTGGTGCCCGCCGGCACGGTACCGGTCACGGTGGTGCCGCTCGCATCCACCGTCACCCCGGTGGCGGGTGCAGCCCCGAAGAGCACGGACGCCCCGAAGAGGTGGGTTCCGACAATGGTGAAGGCGGCTCCCGCGGCCCCCGTGGACGGCGTCACCGTTCCGGTGACCGTCGGAGGCAGCGGCACGTAGGTGTAACCACCCGGGACGGACGTGCTGCCGCCCGGAGAGGTCACCAGAACGGGGACATTGCCGCCGGCGGGAGGTCCGGCCGGAGTGACACCGAACAGGGTTGATCCGGTGGGGTCCGTACCCAGCACGGTCGCCGCGTTGCCGCCGATGGTGACGGAGGCGCCCTGCAGGTTCGAACCGACGATGGCGAACGGCGTGCCGCCCGCCGTCGACCCCGTGTTGGGGCTGATGGCCGCAGCCACCGGCGCGCCCGGCGTGACATAGACGTACGACGCCGGGTTGCTGGTACCGGCGGCATTGGTGACGGTGACCTGCACGGGGCCCGCGGCGTGCGCCGGGGCCACTACCGTGACGGTCAGCCCCAGCGGGTCCAGCCCGACGATGGTCGCCGACGTCCCCCCGAAGAGGACACTGCTGGCGCCGCCCAGGCCGAGGCCGACCAGCTGCACCGTGTTACCGCCCGCGGTCGGCCCCGTGGCCGGCACCACGCCGAGCAGCACCGGCCCGATCGGCAACGGCAGTGCCGACTGTGCCGATTGAGGTGTGGGTGTAGACATGAAGGTCCTCCTGCTGTGTGAGCTCGTTGCTCGGCCTGCTCGTGACAGCCATGGCGCACAAGCCGGAACCCGAGCACTGGCAGCAGCCGGCCGTACAGGAGGACGACACAGACGGGCGCGCAGTGGCCGGCCCACACCTGCGGTGCGGGGGCCGTCGCGCTCCTGGCCGTCCTTCACAGCCCTGCAGCGAAGAGGGCTGGTGGGCGGGCCGGCTACCGAAACCCGAGGGGGATGGACGGCCCACCGACCAGGCCTCACCAGTAACCCAGAAGAGTTGACGCCCGGCAATCGCGTTGACACCGCAGCACCCGATCGGCCCAGCGCGAACTGCGGCGGCTCCACCACGCCTTGGGGTACGGGGAGGGGGTGCGGGGAGGGGGTGCGGGGAGGGGGTGCGGGGAGGGGGTGCGGGTGGGGGGTGCGGGTGGGGGGAGGTGCCTCGCCCCGGCGCCGCTCCCCTCAACTCGACTCCGCACAGCCCCAGTCGGCGCTACCCCACACGCGCCTCCCCCGCAGCCGGGGCCGTCTTCGCGACCAGGGTCGGATAGTCCTCCAACGCGATCGCCGCGGAGATGTCCTGGCCCTGTTCCAGCATGGCGGTGACGGCGGCCGGAGTGTTCAGGGCGGTGTTGCGGGCGTCGATCGCCTCCTGGGTGGCGGGGGCGAAGAACTCGCCGGCGCCGCGGCCGCCCTCCTGGCAGCGGGTGGCGTAGGGGCGCAGCTTCTGTTCGTAGCGGGCGAAGGCCGTCCGGTGGTCGCCTCCGGCGAGGGCCAGTTCACCGGCAAGGACATAGGCGCCGACGATCGCCGAGCCGGTGCCCATACCGCCGACGGTGGCACCGTACGCGGCGTCCCCGAGGAGCGCGGTGCGGCCCGTGGACCACGTCGGCACATCGGCGCGGCTGAGGGAGTCGAAGTAGAGGTTGTCGGCCTCCCACAGGGTGTCGATCAGTTCCGGTGTCCGCCAGCCGGCTCCTTCGTAGGCGTGGGCTATCACCTTCTTCTGGGAGTGGATGTCGCTCCGGTCGTAGGGGAGTTGCTCCTCGGAGGCGAAGACGCAGAAGGTCTCGCCGGTGTAGCCCGGCTCTCCGGCGCGGCGGGGCAGGCTGCCGACCGTTGCCAGCCGGCCGGGTTCGCCGTAGCCGACCGGGCGGGCGCCGAGGTCTCCGGCTCCCGCGGGCAGGTCCCATGCGGCGATGTAGTAGCCGAGGTGGCTGACGAAGTGCTCCTCGGGGCCGAAGGCGAGCCGGCGCACGGTGGAGTGCAGACCGTCGGCGCCGACCACCAGGTCGAAGGTGCGTGCCGCGCCCCGTTCGAAGGTGGCGTGGACGCCGTCGGCGGTCTCGGTGAGAGAGGTGAGGGAGTCGCCGAAGAGGTACTCGGGGGTGGTGCCGGGGAAGGGGCCGCCGTCGGGCGGGGTCAGGCTGTGCGCGTGGAGGAGGCGGGACAGCTCCGAGCGGAGTATCTCGACCTCGCCGGCGGCGAACTCGGGCGGGAGGGTGGCGAGCTCGCGGCCCTGCCCGTCGATGAAGGTCATGGGGGTGCCGGGGCCGGTGCGGTGCCGTCCGATGTCGTCCAGGACGCCCATGCGCTCCAGGACCGCCAGATGCGCGGCGCCGCGGAAGTCGACCGCGAAGCCGCCGCCGCGCGGGGCAGGGGCCACCTCGATCACGGTGGTCCGGTAGCCGTAGCGGCCGAGCCAGTAGGCCAGGGCCGGGCCGGCCACGCTGGCGCCGGAGATCAGAACTGCCGGCCGTGGCGGTGCCGTTCGCTCCCCCCGCACCCGGCCGGGCCCGTCTGCGCCCTGCTGCCCCGCTGTCGTTTCGTACGTCATCGCACGCTCCCCACGTCGACCGGTCGTACGGACACAAGAAACTGTATCCGACGGACACTGTTCTGTGTACCCCGGACACAGTTTTAGGATGCGGGGATGGCGGGAGACGACGAGAAGCGCAGCGTGTTCGGGGATCAGGCGGGCAGCGTCGAGTTGCTGTGGGGCGGGCGCGAGCGGCCCAGCCGTGGCCCCAAGCCGGCGCTGAGCCTGGAGCGGATCACGCGTACGGCCATCGGCCTCGCCGACACCGGCGGGCTCGGGGCGGTCTCCATGCAACGGGTCGCGGCCGAGCTGGACTTCACCAAGATGTCCTTGTACCGCTATGTGCCGGGGAAGAGCGAGCTGGTCGCGCTGATGATCGACCGGGCGATGGGGGAACCGCCGGGCGCACCGTCGGCGGACGCCGCCGGCCGGGGCGACGGCGAGCCCTGGCGGGTCGCGCTGCGGGCCTGGGCGCACGCGCTGGCGGCTGTCTACCACCGGCACCCCTGGCTGCTGGGCGCCGCCGTCGGCCCGCGGGTCATGGGACCCCATGAACTCGGCTGGACCGAGCGCGCCCTCGCCGCGCTCGCGGACACCGGTCTGACCGGCGCCGAGCAGCTCGACGCCGTGGTCGTGGTGAGCGGCCACATCCGCGCCATCGCCCAGGTCTCGTCCTCGATGGGGCTGGGCAGCGCCCGGGCCAAGGAACCCGAACAGGTCATGAGCGCGGCGCTGAACGAGCTGCTCGCCGGCCGCGCCGACCGCTTTCCCGCGGTCGCCGCGGCCGTCGCGGCCACCGAGGCCGACAGCGCCTCCCGCGACCGGGCCGGGGAGTTCGGCCTGGAGCGGATCCTGGACGGCCTGGCGGCCTATATGAGCCGGGTGCAGGGCCTCGCTTAGGACGTCGTCCGTACGGAGGCCGCGGGCAGCGAGCGCAGCCAGTCGAGGAGGAGCCGGTTGACCTCCCCGGGGCGTTCCTGCTGGAGCCAGTGGCCGCAGCCGTCGAGGATGTGGGAGGACGACAGGCCGGGGAGGGTGCGGGGGAACGCCTTGATGGCGTCGGCCATCCACTGGGTGGGGGCGTCGCGTTCCCCGCCGATGAAGAGGGCGGGCTGGGTGAGCGGAGCCCCGTCCCAGGCGGCGAGGTCCTCCCAGTCCCGGTCGACATTGCGGTAGCGGTTGAGCCCGCCGGCCAGGCCGGTCCGTTCGAACTCGGCCGCATAGAAGTCGAGATCGGCCTCGGTGAGCCAGGAGAGGGGCCGGGGCGGGCCCGCGGGGAAGCGGTCGGACAGCTTTCCGCCCGGGGGCACGGAGAAGAGGCCGGCGCCGCCCGGGTCGGACGAGGGCTCGGCATCGCCCGAGAGCCCGGTGTAGAACCCGGCGAGCCAGGTACGGACGTCGGGTTCGATCTCCGCCTCCGCCCGGCCCGGCTCCTGGAAGTAGCTGATGTAGAACTCCTCGGCGCCGCCGAGCTGCGCGAAGGCCTCGGTGGGCCGGGTCGCGCCGCGGGGCGCGTACGGCACGCTCAGCAGGGCCACGGCGGTGAACATGTCGGGCCGCAGCAGCGCCGAGTTGGCGGCGATGGGTGAGCCCCAGTCGTGGCCCGCGATGACGGCGGTCTCCTCGCCGAGGGCGCGCACCACGGCGACGTTGTCGGCGACATGGGCGAGCATCCGGTAGGCCGCCACCTCGCGGGGCTTCGACGAGCGCCCGTAGCCGCGTACATCGAGGGCGACGGCCCGGTAGCCCGCTGCGGCGAGCGCGGGGAGCTGGTGGCGCCACGAGTACCACGACTCGGGAAACCCGTGGACCAGCAGGACGAGGGGTCCGCTGCCCTGCTCCACCAGGTGGATGCGGCCGCCGGGGGCCTCCACCGTGCGGTGGACCGCCGCCGGCGGCGCGGCGGCGGCCCGCTCCGGCGCCGGTGCCCCGTCTTCCGGTGACGTGGCCGGCGTGGGCGTCGTCTTGGCGGACTGCGGCATGCTTCCTCCTGGGGCGAGTACGGCGCGCTCGTGAGGGCGGTGTGCGGTGGAACGGCGCGGGGCCGACGGGTCGTCATGACCCGCTGTCGCCCTGGCAGCTCCGCCCACGATCATGGCGCTGTCCGTACGGCGGGCGCGAGGATTCTTGCCGGATCGGCAAACCCGTACCGGGGGCCGCCGGGCCGCGCCTCCTCGGGGAAACCCCTGCAGCCGCACCGTCCTCGGGGAAGCCCCTACAGCCGCACCGTCCGCCTCGGCTGTTCCTTCGCGCCCGTCAACAGGCCGTGCAGGGTGGCGAATTCGTCGACGCACTTGGCGGTGCCGTTGACCACACAGTCCAGGGGCTCGTCGGCGACCCGGACCGGGACGCCCATCTCCTGGCGCAGCCGCCGGTCCAGGCCGCGGAGCAGGGCGCCGCCGCCGGTGAGGGCGATACCGTGCTCGACGATGTCGCCGGAGAGCTCCGGGGGGCAGTCGTCGAGGGTGCGGTGGACGGCGCGGACGATCGCGTCGACGGGTTCGGCCAGTGCCTCGCGGATCTCCTCCTCGGTGATCTCCTGGATGCGGGGCAGGCCGTTGACGTGGTCGCGGCCGCGGACCGTGTAGGTGGACGGGCGCTCCGGTTCGCCGTCCTCGTCGACGTCGATCGGGGTCCAGACCGCCGAGCCGATCGCGATCTTGATGTCCTCGGCGGTGCGTTCACCGATGTCCAGGGAGTGCTTCTTCTTGATGTAGGCGCTGACGGCGGAGTCCAGGGCGTCACCGGCGACCCGTACGGACTGGGCGGTGACCAGGCCGCCCATGGAGACGACGGCGACCTCGGTCGTGCCGCCGCCGATGTCCACCACCATGCAGCCGACCGGCTCGTCGACCGGGAGCCCGGCGCCGATCGCGGCGGCCATCGGCTCTTCGATGAGGTGCACTTCGCGGGCGCCGGCGCCCCGGGCGGAATCGATGACCGCGCGCCGTTCGACGCCGGTGATGCCGGAGGGGACGCAGATGACCACCCGCGGCCGGGAGAAGCGGCGGCTGGGCAGGGCCTTCTTCATCAGGGCGCGGAGCATCTGCTCGGCGGCGTCGAAGTCGGCGATGACACCTTCGCGGAGGGGGCGCATCGCGGTGATCCCGGACGGGGTACGACCGATGGTCCGCTTGGCCTCCACGCCCACGGCGATCACCTCACCGGCGGCGTTGACCGCGACGACGGACGGCTCGTTCAGCACCACGCCCTTACCGCGGGCGTACACCAGGGTGTTGGCCGTGCCGAGGTCGATGCCTATGTCGTACGTACCGGACGAAGTGCTGGACGCCATGGGGAGTTCGTGTGCTCTCTCGCGACGGGGTGGGTTCCTGGGGGCATTGCGCTGCAGACAACCCCATGGGCTACCAATGGTGATCATTGCGGGCAATTGTTAAGACTACTGGGGACGCGGAATGGTTCCCCTCCGCGCCGTCCCTCTCCTTCACCGGCCGCTGTTCTCCTCCGTTCCGTGCGCCGTCCGGCTGTCCGTGTCCGGCTCCCTGGACAGTGCCTCGGCCAGGTCGTCGAGGGCGTCGAGGAGCAGGTCGGCGACGCGCAGGGCGACACCGCGGTTCGCGTCCTCCGCGTCCCACCTCTCCCATACGGCGCGCAGCTCGCTCCAGTTCAGTTCGCCCCGTTCCCGGACGGCCACGGTGGCCTCCTCCAGGGTGGCACGCAGTTCGAAGGCGAACGCGGTGGCACCCGGTGAGGACGCGGCATCCCGTTCGGGGAGGTGGACCTCCAGGATCATCGTGACCCGGCCCATGGTGGCGAGCGCGGCGCTGGCCGCCTTCGCCGAGGCGAGGGAGAGGCCGCGGTGGCGTACGGGCTCCTTCTCGGCGCGGGCCTCGCTCTCCTCCCAGGCGACGCGGGCCGCACGGGAGTCCAGCAGGGCGTCGCGGACCTGCCGGGGGCGGCGTTCGGCGGGCGTGGCGTAGAGGTCGAACACGGCCAGGGCGTACTGCCCGTTGGCCGCCAGCCAGTCGGCGAGGCGGTCGCGGAGCTTGGGGGTCTCCCAGGCGGGGAACAGCGCGTACGACAGCATCGCGAGCAGTCCGCCGAGGAGGGTGAGCACGACGCGTTCCTGGACGGTCTGTTCCCAGCCGGCACCGGCGATGCCGAGCAGGAAGACGACATAGGCGGCCACACACGCCGAGGTCACCGAGAAGCCGGTGCGCATCAGCAGATACATCAGCCCGACGCAGACCACGGCCAGCCCGGCGCTGACATACCTGCTCGGATGCGCCACGGCCATCAGCGCCCCCGCGATGCCGACGCCGACGAGGGTGCCGCTGAAGCGGGCGACGCCGCGGGAGTAGGTCTGGGCGAAGTCGGGGCGCATCACCATGACGGAGGCGAGCGGCGCCCAGTAGCCGTGGCCGAACGGGAGCGCGGTGCCCAGCAGATAGCCTGCGGCGGCGACCGCGGCGACCCGGAGGGCGTGCCGGAAGATGTGCGAGGTCCAGCGGGCCTCGCGGTGCAGGGCGCGCAGGGCGCCCGGTACCAGTTTGGGGACGCTGGGGCGCAGCAGATGGCCGCGTTCGGCCTCGGTGGTGGGGCGGGTAGCCTCGACCGGCTCATCGGTGAGTTCGACGGCGTCGGCGAGCAGGGAGATCAGGCGGTAGGCGGAGCGGCGGGCGGCCCCGTGGAGCATCGGGCCGGTCGCGGGGATTTCGAGGGTGGCCATCGCCTCGGGGGGCAGCCGGACCGGCTTGGCGTGCCGTACGGCGTGGGCGACGGCGTCCAGGACGGTGGCCGCGGCGTCCAGCAGGTCGCGGGCCCGGTCGCGTTCGGGCCCTTCCAGCGGGGCGCCGACGACCGGGTCGGCGAGGGAGGCGAGGACCGGCCGGACGCGTTCGGCGAGGCCGCGGGGCCCGTGCAGCTGTACGGGGCGGCGTCTGGCCTGACGCGGGGTCACGGCGGAGGCGAGCCGGGCGTCCATCAGGGGCGCCGGGTCGAACGCGGCGACCGGGTCGTGCCGCAGCCGCCGGGCGTAGTCGGCCTCGGCGGCCAGGGCGTCGGAGAGCGCGTCGCGCTGGACGCCCCAGGGGCGCACCGGGAAGACCACGATGAGGGTCGCCTGGACGAGGCCGCCGAAGAAGATCAGGGCGGCGTGTTCCGCCGCGCCGAGGACGGAGGTCGGCAGGGTGACGGTGACCAGCATGATCGCCACGGTCTGGGTGCCGGCCAGCCCGGAGACCGGGCCGATCGCCCAGGCCATGCCCGCCAGGAAGGTCCAGCCGGCCAGGAGCAGGACGAAGGCGACGACATGGGCGGCGGCCAGATAGCCGAGGAAGGTGGAGACCGCCAGCGCCCCGGCAACGGCGAGTGCGAGCACCGGGCGGGGCCGCATGCTGCGCTGGAAGGTGACGATGCCGGAGGAGAACGCGCCGAAGGCGGAGGAGACCGCGAGTGCCGGGTCACCGCGCCACAGGCACAGCCCGATGACGATGGCGACGCCGGCCGAGCCGCGGATGGCGATCAGCGGAGTGAGCTTGGTCCGCTCGATGGTCAGCCCCGAGCGGGCGGCTTCCTTGAGCGCACGCGACCAGGTCATAGCGAGAGGATACGGGCCGGAGGCGGGGGTTCCGGTATGGCCGGAGCGGGCTCAGCGCCCCCGCGTCCCGCCCTGCACACCGGGAAAATCCCGGTAAAACCGCCTTCCGCTGCGCACAGAACATCCCAGGTCACAAAGGGGATGCCCGGATTCCGGCGGGCGGTGCGAGGAAGCCGACACCCCGGCGGGGAAACCGGGGGCCGCTCCCCTTCCCTCTTGCTCCCCAGCCGGGACAAGTCCCGGGTGTCCGGCAAGGAGAAGGACCCGTGCGCAAAGCCCTGTTCCGTCCGGTGATCGCGCTGATCGCCCTGACCGTTCTCGTCACCACCGCCGGCTGCGGCACCAGCGCCTCCCAGGCCTCCCCCATACGGTTCGGCGGCCCCCAGGCGGGCCCCGCGCTGCACACCACGCCGGCGAAACGGTCGCTGGTGCAGTGGCCCACGCGGCCGATCACCTTCGAGGAGGAGAGCCGGGTCGGCGGGGCCGGCGAGGACACCCCGATCGGCGTGACCACCCTGCGGGGCCCGAAGTCGGGCGTCACCGGGAAGGTCTGGGTCTGGGCGCCGCCGGAGTACTACGAGAAGCGGAACGCACACAAGGGCTTCCCCGTGATGGAGGTGCTGCCCGGCTCGTACGGCTACCCCGTCAACTACTGGACCGGCGCCGACCTCAAACTGCAGGAGAACCTCGCCCGGTGGTCCAGGAACGGCAGCAGCCTGCCGTTCATCGTCGTCATGCCGGTGCTCAACCCCGATGACAAGCACTACTACGACGGCAGTGACATACCCGGCCGGCCGAAGACCGGCACCTGGCTCAGCCAGGACGTGCCCGACCTCGTACGGCAGAACTTCCGCACCCTCAGGACCCGCGACGCCTGGGCGATCATGGGCTCCTCGTCGGGCGGCTTCGCGGCGCTGAAGAACGTGCTCCAGCACCCGGACACGTTCAAGGTGGCGATACCCAACGGGCCGGACATCCTGCCCGACTCACCACTGTGGAGCGGCCACGCCGAGGAGAAGCGGGAGAACAACCCGGAGGTACTGGCCCGCCGGCTGATGGCGCGCGGCGGACCGGACGTCTACCTCGCCTTCCAGGACGGCTCCAGAGAGCACACGGTGCTGCCGAAGGTCCGCAGGTTCATCGCACAGTACGGGCACGGTCCGGTGCACACCCGGCTGCAGATCGTGCCGGGCGGCACCCACAGCGCGGAGACCTATGTGCGGGGCCTGGGCGAGGGCACGATGCGCTGGGTCAGTGCGCACATGCAGGGGCCGACCGCCTGACGGGGCCGGCCGGGTCCGGCCCCGGGGACGGGTGCCGGGGTGCCGGCCCGCCGGTCACTCCGCCGTCACGACACCGGTCACCCCGCCGTCACCACACCGGTCACCCCGCCGTCACGACACCACGTCCTTGCGCGCGAACCCCCGGAACGCCAGCGCGCACAGCACCAGGGCGTACGCCACCGAGACCGCCGAACCCTGGATCATCCCGGACCACTCCATCCGGGGCTGCAGGGCGTCCGCCCAGGAGTACTGCCAGTGCGCGGGCAGTACATTGCGCCAGGTGCCGAGGGCGGTGACCTGGTCGAGGACATTGCCGACGATGGTCAGCCCGACGGCGCCGCCGACCGCGCCCAGCGGTGCGTCGGTCACCGTCGACAGCCAGAACGCCAGCGCCGCGGTGACCAGCTGGCTGACGAAGAGGTAGCCGACCACGACCGCCAGCCGCGGCACCGCCTCGCCCGCGGACAGCGCGCCGCCGGTGGGCAGTTGCAGCGGGCCCCAGCCGTACACGGCGCTGCCCACGCCCAGCGCGACCAGCGGCAGCAGCAGCATCGCAGCGGCGCTGAACAGCAGCCCGACGGTGAGCTTGCTCAGCAGCAGCCGGGCCCGTGGGACCGGCGCGGCGAGCAGATAGCGCAGCGAGGACCAGCTCGCCTCCGACGCGACCGTGTCACCGCAGAACAGGGCCACCGGCACCACCAGCAGAAAACCCGCGGAGACGAACAGCGCGGTGGCGGCGAAGTTGCCGCCGGACGCGGTGGCACTGTCCATGAGGGTGATCCGGCCGTTGCTGCGGCTGTCCGGGTCGCCGCCGATCGCGAACGCCGCCACCAGTACGAACGGCAGCAGCGTCAGGATGGCGGCGATCACCAGCGTGCGGCGGCGCCGCAGCTGGCGCCGGGCCTCGACGCGCAGCGGGAGGGTGCGGCGCGGGCGGTAGCCCGGCGCGCGTGCCGTGGGGGTCGCGGTCATCGGTCCCCTCCGATCAGGGTGAGGAAGGCGTCCTCCAGGCGTCGGTGCGGGCCGATGCGGTCCACCGGGACCTCCAGCCGGAGGAGTCCGGCGAGCAGTTGGGGCGTGCCGAGTCCGTCCAGCCGTACGAGCAGGCCGCCCTCGGCGCGTACGGCCGAGGCGACGCCCGGCAGTGCGGCCACCTTCTCCACCACGGCGTCACCGATCTCCTCCGCGACACCGATCAGCAGGGTGTCGCCGGAGCCGGTGATCTCGGCGACCGGACCGGCCTGCACCAGCCGGCCGCGGTCCATGACGACCAGATGGGTACAGCTCTGTTCGACCTCGGACAGCAGATGGCTGGAGACGATGACGGTGCGTCCGGCGGCGGCGTAGCGGATCATCACGTCGCGCATCTCCCGGATCTGCGGCGGGTCGAGCCCGTTCGTCGGCTCGTCGAGGATCAGCAGATCCGGCAGGCCGAGCATGGCCTGGGCCAGAGCGAGGCGCTGGCGCATGCCCTGCGAGTAGGTGCGCACGGCGCGTTCCAGGGCGTCGCCGAGACCGGCGATCTCCAGTGCCTCGTCGAGGTGCGCGTCGGCGGCGGGCCGGCCGGTGGCCTGCCAGTACAGGTCGAGGTTGGCGCGGCCGGACAGATGCGGCAGGAAGCCGGGGCCCTCGACGAACGCGCCGACCCGCGACAGCACCGGGGCGCCCGGCCGGATGGCCTGCCCGAAGATCCTGATCTCGCCCTCGTCGGGCGTGATCAGCCCCATCAGCATCCGCAGGGTGGTGGTCTTGCCGGCGCCGTTGGGCCCCAGCAGGCCCAGCACCTGCCCCTTCTCGACACGGAAGGACAACTCCCGTACGGCATACCGGGTGGTGGACCTGGCGTACCGCTTGCTCAGGTCGCTGATCTGCAGCGGGACCTCGGCGAGTGCCGGGTCGGGCGCGGGCGCCGCGGTCCGGCGGCGGGCGGTGAGCAGCAGCAGCGCGGCGATGGCCGCGGCCGCGGCGGGCAGCGCCCAGGTCCAGGCGGGCAGCGGGGCGGCGGCGCTGCGTACGTGGGGCGCGGTGGGCACGCTGAGGGTGCCGTCCGGCAGGGAGACGGTGTAGGCGGCGGGTTCGGCCGGTGAGGCATAGCCGAGGTCGGTGGCGGAGAGCACCAGCCGCAGCCGGTGGCCGGCCGCGAAGTCATGGTCGACGGCGGGCATCCGGAGCCGCACGGTCCGGCCGTCGTGGGCGTCCTTGATCCGGTACGGCGTGACGAGCTGGGACGGCAGCACCTGGCGGCGGCCGTCCGGTGAGACGTCGTAGACCTTGGCGAAGAACACCGCGTCCGGGCTGTCGGACCGTACGTGGACGGTGGCGGTGGGGCTGCCGGTGAGATGGACGGGGGTGCGCAGCGGCGCCGATTCGAAGCGGGCGTACTGGCCGGGGAAGTCCAGGGACAGTCCGCCGGCGCCCAGCGAGGAGAGGTTGCCGAGCGCGCCGACCCCGGGCACCGCGGAGATCGCCGGCGGTCCGGCGCCGGGCGGGTTGCTGAAGGTCTGGGTACGGCCGGCCAGCCGGATCCGCCGTGGCGCGTTCTCCAGTCCGGCGTAGCGGTCCGCGCCCGCGCCGCGCAGCCGCACCGCGCCGTTGGTGGAGTCCACTCCCCCGGTGCGGCTGATCCGGAACGCGGGCCCGGTGCCGGCGTGCTTGTCGCCCTTGAGATAGCGGTCGAACCAGGCCTTCGTCCGTCCCTCCAGGCGGGCGGCCTCCCGGTCCCCGCCGTCGTGCCCGCCGGAGATCCAGTCGACGTCGACCGGTGCACCGTTCTTACGGAGCTTCTTGTAGAGGGCGTCGGACTGGTCGAGCGGGAACAGCGAGTCGGTCTGGCCCTGCATGATCAGGGTCGGCACCTTAATGCGGTCGCCGACGGCGGACGGGCTGCGGTCCGCCAGGAGGGCACGGGCCGCGGCGTCCGGCCTGCCGCTGACAGCGACCCGCTCGTACATCCGGCACAGCGCGGGCTCGAATCTCCCGCAGCCCCCGGACGTGGTGGGCGCGGCACCCGCGGAGCCGGTGGGGGCGCCCGCCGAGCCGGTGGTGAAGAAGATCCCGGCCCACAGCTTCTTGAACACGCCATGGGGGAAGAGGGCGTCGGCGAGGTTCCAGTAGGTGATCTGCGGGGCGATGGCGTCGACCCGCCGGTCGTTGCCGGCCGCCAGCAGCGAGATCGCACCGCCGTAAGAGCCGCCGGCCACCCCCACCCGGGGGTCGCCGTCCTTGTCGAGCTGCACCTCGGGGCGCTCGGCCAGCCAGTCGATCAGCCGGCGGACGTCGGCGACCTCACCGTCCGGGTCGTTCAGCCCGATCTTGCCGGTGGACTTCCCGAAACCGCGCGCCGACCAGGTCAGTACGGCGTAGCCGTCCCGGGCCAGCTGCTCGGCCTGGGGGCGGAGGTTCGCCTTGCTGGCGCCGAAGCCATGGGCGAGCAGCACCGCGGGCCGCCGCCCCGCGGAGTGGCCCTGCGCGGTGAAGAAGGAGGTGTCGATCCGCACCTTCTTCGTACTGCCGGGCCTCTCCGGCATGGTCAGGAGCCGGTCCGTCCGGTGGACGGCGGGCGCGGCGTCCGAGGAGGCGGCCGCCCAGGTGCCGCCTCCTACGAGGACGGCCAGCGCGCCCGCGGCGGCGTACCAGCGCCGTCCGCGCAGTCGGATACCTCGGAGAGCCATACGTGAATCCTAGGGAGGAGCCGGTGCGGGCGGCCGGTACCCCGGGCGGAACCCGGCGGCCTCCCTGGGGAGTAGGGTGCGCGCGCCTGTACCACGGACGCGGTACAGGCCCGGGGCGCCAGGGCCTGCCGTCCGGATCGGCCGACCCGGGGCGCGCACCTGCGAAGGAGGGGCCGCACGCCTACCGCGGCAGCAGGACCCGCATCTCCAGTCCGCCGCCCTCGCGGGGCCGGGCGGTGATGGTGCCGTCGTGGGCGCGCACCACCGACCGCACGATGGACAGGCCCAGACCGACGCCCTTGTCGCTGCCGGTGCGCTCGGTGCGCAGCCGCCGGAAGGGCTCGAAGAGGTTCTCCACCTCATAGGCCGGCACCACCGGCCCCGTATTGGCAACCACCAGCACCGCACACCCCGGCTGCGGCTCGGTGACCACCTCCACCCAACCCCCCTCCGCCACGTTGTAGCGCACCGCGTTCTGCACCAGATTCAGCGCGATCCGCTCCAGCAGCACACCATTGCCCTGCACCAGCACCTGCCGGCGGCCCCCCCGCAGCTCCACCCCCTTGGCATGCGCCTCCTCCCGCGACTGATCCACCGCCTGCGCCGCCACCTCCGACAGATCAACCGGCTTCTTGTCCACCACCCTGTTCTCACTGCGCGCCAGCAACAACAACCCCTCCACCAGCTGCTCACTGCGCTCATTCGTCGCCAGCAACGTCTTGCCCAGCTGCGCCAGCTCCGGCGACGCCCCCGGATCAGCCAGCTGCACCTCCAGCAACGTCCGATTGATCGCCAACGGCGTCCGCAGCTCATGCGACGCATTCGCCACGAACCGCCGCTGCGACTCGAACGCCCGGTCCAACCGGTCCAGCATCTGATCGAACGTGTCCGCCAGCTCCTTGAGCTCATCATCCGGACCACCCAGCTCGATCCGGCGATGCAGATCCGAACCCGCCACCCGCTGCGCCGTCCGCGTGATCCGCCCCAACGGCGACAACACCCGCCCCGCCATCGCATAACCGAACGCGAACGCCACCACCGTCAGCCCCAGCAGCGCCAGCAAGGAACGGTTGAGGAAGGTGTGCAGCGCCAGTTCGCGCTGGTTGCGGACGCAGTCGCTGATCGCCGCGTTGATCTCGCCGACCGTGCCGATGGACGGCAGGCCGGGACAACTGATGTTGCCCACCCGGACGTTGGTGCCGAAAACCCGGAACTCCGGGGTGCCCTCCTTGAGGGTCTTGGCCGCAAGGATGTAGATGAGCGTGAGCAGGACGACCCCGGCCATCAGGAACATGCCGCCGTACAGCAGCGTGAGCCGTATCCGGATGGTCGGCCGCAGCCACGGCGCCGGACGGTGCGGCGGCTCAGGGCTCACAGTGGGCATCGGAGGCGGGGTCGCCGGCGCGGGCGCCTGGGAAGTGGGTGCCATGGCGCTCAGCCCCGAGGAGCCGACGAAGCGGGCACCACGACAGATACCGGGGCAAGGGTTAAACACACGGCTGATCCTTCCTCAGGCGCCTTAAGGCACAGGTCAGTTGCCAGGCAGTGGCCATCCTGCACAAAGGGGTCATAAACCGGCAGTAAGCAACGGCTCACCTCCCGGCCCACAGACCTCGCCCGCACCGGCCCGTCGGTCGCCGGGCAGGTGCGGGGGAAGCCCTTGGGGCGGCCCAGGCAGCGTGCCGATACGGGCTAGCCGGCGGCCGATTCCGGTGCTGGCGCCGGTGCCGTCAGCCGGTATCGCGCGAGCCGGTCATCGCTGTTCCAGCGCACCAGACCAGCCTTCTCCAGGACGCGGCCGGACGCCGGGTTCGACCGCTCCACGTCCGCGCAGACCGTGTGCACACCCGGGGCCGTGAAGGCGAACGCCACCATGGCGCGGGCGGCCTCGGAGGCATAGCCGCGGCCCCGCCGGGACGGCACGATGCCATAGCCGAACTCCAGCGACCCGTCGCGCGGCGGCCAGAACAGCCCGATGGCGCCGACCACCCGACCGCCGTCCCGTTCGAGGATCTGCCGCTGGCCGTACACGCCGCGGGCGTCGGGGTTCCCGGCGGTGAAACCGGCGATGACCCGGTCGCCGTCGGCGGGGAAGTCCGCCGCCCAGTGCGGCTGCGGCGCCCCGTCGAGCACGGCGGAGAGCTCACCGTCGGACCACGGCCGCAGCAGCAGCCGCGCGGTGAGCAGATCCGCACCGCTCGGCGAAAAGGCCGGATCCGGGGAGATCCGGGGGCCTTGGGCAGGCCGGGGATTCTGGGAATGCAGGGAATCCGGGGACCCCGGAGACCCCGGGGAAAGAAAGGAAGACACGCGTCACTCCTGGTCGTTCGTCGACGACCGGGCCGCGCTCAGGACATCGGGCGCTCAAGACATCGGCGCTCAGGACATCGGGCGCTCAGGCGTCCCGCTCAGGCGGCGGCCCGGACAAGGGCATGCTGATGAGGCGTCTGGCGGGCCATATTCATCAACCTCCCTCGTCCGGCAGTGATCGCGCTCCGGGCGCGCGCCGTCGCACCGTATCAACCGGCGGGCCGCCGCCCCCAGTTGTTTTCCGCGCGGGGGGGGGCCGCTGGGCCGGGACCGCGGGACGGGCACCGCCCCTCCGTGCACCGGTCCCGGGGCCGCCCGCCCCGGTCAGTACTGCGGCGGTCCGAACCCGCCCTGCGGGGGCGGCGGCGTACCGTGCGGCATCGGCGGGGCACCGGGCGGCGGCATCGGCGGACCGCTGACCGGGGGCACCGGGCCGACGGGCGGCTGCCAGACCGGCGGGGCCTGCGGGCCGGGCGGCGGGACGAAGCCGGGCGCGCCGAACTGCGGGGCCTGGGACGGCGGGTACCAGGCGGGGGCGACCGGCTCACCGCGGCCCATGACGGCCAGCAGGACCACCGATCCGACCAGGTCCAGCGCCAGCTGGAGTTGGTTGATGATGCTCATGCCCGGCACGGAGCCCGACAGCTCGAACAGGGTGCCGTTGAGGGCCATCCCGAGCACCGACAGCAGGGCACTGGGCAGCGTTACCACCGCCAGCCCGATGGCCAGCCCGCGGGCCGCGGGGCCCCGCATCAGGCTGCTGAGCGCGGCCGGCGCGGTCAGCGCGAGGAAGAGCAGGGCGGCCCAGCCGGAGGACAGGCCCAGCAGCGCGCCGAGGGCGCCCTTGCCGAGGTAGAACAGGGCGAAGTACTCACTGCCGCCCTCCACCAGCATGTAGCCCTGCCAGACCAGGTTGACCAGCACCATCGCGCCCAGCACCAGACCGGCCGCCACACCGGCCGTCCTGGCCGGGCGCATCGGCGGGTCGCTGGGATTCTGGCGCGGCCAGGAACGCATCCCGGCGAGCAGCACGATGCCCGCGATCAGGCACAGCGGGAACATCCCCAGGCTGCTGAGGAAGACACCGTCGAAGGTGTCGGTGTCCGTTTCGGCGTGCCGGAACCAGCGGTCGTCGCTGGTGTGGCTACCGACGCTGACCAGGGCCTGCAGCACGAAGCCGAAGGTCAGGGTGGTGGCGACGGCCAGCAGTCCGCCCGCCACCCGGTGCCCCGCGAACGCCGTGAATGCCGCCGCCAGCTGGACCAGGGCCAGCCCGAAGTGCAAGGAGTTGGTGACCTGGTTGGTGCCGCCGGAGTTCTGATACGTCCAGGATTCCCAGACCCCGTCGATGCCGAACTCGCTGAGGTCCACGACCAGCCAGGTGGCCGTGAAAAGGAAGAACAGCAGGCAGAACGCCCCGCCGGTGATGCGGGCGCCCTTGGCGAGCGCCATGGATCGGTGCATTTCGTCCCCCGGTTGTGTCAGTGCTCGGCGAGGGAGCACGGTAGCAACGCGCCGGTCCGCGGTCTCCGCCGGACCGGGTGCTCTTCACGGCCCCCGGCAGGGATGCCGCGGACTTTGCACGCAGCCCGGACATGCCGGACCCCCGGCCGGCGGGGTCCGGCCGGGGGTCCGTCAGGACGTCCTCCGTGGTTGACGTCCTCCGTGGTTGACGTCCTCAGTGGTTGACGTCCTCAGTGGTTGCTGGGGAAGCCCAGGTTGATGCCGCCGTCGGACGGGTCCGGCCAGCGGGTGGTGACGACCTTGCCGCGGGTGTAGAAGTGCACGCCGTCGTTGCCGTAGATGTGGTGGTCGCCGAAGAGCGAGTCCTTCCAGCCACCGAAGGAGTGGTAGCCGACCGGCACCGGGATCGGCACGTTCACGCCGACCATGCCGGCCTCGACCTCCATCTGGAAGCGGCGGGCCGCGCCGCCGTCGCGGGTGAAGATCGCGGTGCCGTTGCCCCACGGCGAGTTGTTCATCAGCGCGATGGCCTCGTCGTAGGTCTCGACGCGGACCACGGACAGCACCGGGCCGAAGATCTCGTCGCGGTAGGCGTCCGTCTCCGGCGTGACGTTGTCCAGGAGGGAGACACCGATCCAGTGCCCGTCCTCGTAGCCCTCGACGGTGTAGCCGGTGCCGTCGATGACGACATCGGCGCCCTGGGCCGCGGCGCCCGAGACGTACGAGGCGACCTTGTCGCGGTGGACCTTGGTGATCAGCGGGCCCATCTCGGAGGCCGGGTCGTCGCCGGGGCCGATCCGCAGATTGTCGGCGCGCTCCTTGATCTTGCCGATCAGCGGGTCGGCGGTCTCCCCCACGGCCACGACGACGGAGATCGCCATGCAGCGCTCACCGGCCGAGCCGTACGCGGCGTTGATCGCGGAGTCCGCGGCCAGGTCGAGGTCGGCGTCCGGGAGGACCAGCATGTGGTTCTTGGCGCCGCCCAGCGCCTGGACCCGCTTGCCGTTGGCGGTGCCGGTGGTGTGGATGTAACGGGCGATGGGGGTGGAGCCGACGAAGGAGACCGCGGCGATGTCCGGGTGCTCCAGAATGGCGTCGACGGCCACCTTGTCGCCGTTGACGACGTTCAGCACACCGTCGGGCAGCCCCGCCTCGGCGGCCAGCTCGGCCAGCTTGAACGCGGCGCTGGGTACCTTCTCGCTCGGCTTGAGGACGAAGGTGTTACCGCAGGCGATGGCGAGCGGGAACATCCACATCGGCACCATCGCCGGGAAGTTGAACGGCGTGATGCCGGCGACCACGCCGAGCGACTGGCGGATCGCCGCCACATCGACGCGGGTGGAGACCTGGGTGGACAGCTCGCCCTTGAGCTTCTCCGGGATGCCGCAGGCCAGCTCGACGATCTCCAGACCGCGGGCGACCTCGCCGAGCGCGTCGGAGTGCACCTTGCCGTGCTCGGCGGTGATCAGCTGCGCGATCTCCTCGCGGTGCGCGTCGAGCAGCTCGCGGTACTTGAACAGCACCGAGGTGCGCTTGGCCAGGGAGCTGGTGCCCCAGGTCCGGAAGGCTTCCTTGGCCGCGCGGACGGCCGCGTCGACCTCGTCGACCGAGGCGAAGGCGACCTGCTTGTCCTGGGCGCCGGTGGCCGGGTTGTAGACCGGGCCGAAGTTGCCGGAGACGCCCTCGACGGGCTTGCCGCCGATCCAGTGGCTGATGGTCTTCATGCGGGGGGCCTTTCTGGGCTGACGACTTCGGGCTGGGGTCAGAGGTGGCGGCGGCGCCCTGCGGCGTGCCGGTCGTACGCCTCGCGGGCGGCCACCGCCGCCGGACGTGTCGCGGTCTCGGCAACAGGGACATCCCACCAGGCCTGGGCCTCCGGTGCGCCCGGCACAGTGTCAGCCGTTTCGGTCTCGACATAGACACATGTGGGCCGGTTCGCGCCACGCGCCTCGGCGAGCGCCGCGCGCAGCTCACCGACTGTGGCCGCCCGCAGCACCTGCATACCGAGCGAGGCGGCGTTGGCCGCGAGATCGACGGGCAGCGGCGCACCGGTGTACGTGCCGTCCGCGGCGCGGAATCGGTAGTCGGTGCCGAACCGTTCGCCGCCGGTCTCCTGGGAGAGCCCGCCGATCGAGGCGTAGCCGTGGTTCTGGATCAGGACGATATTGATGTGGATGCCCTCCTGGACCGCGGTGACGATCTCGGTGGGGTTCATCAGATACGTACCGTCGCCGACCAGCGCCCACACCGGCCGGTCGGGGGCGGCCATCCGCACGCCGATCGCGGCGGGGATCTCATAGCCCATACAGGAGTAGCCGTATTCGAGGTGGTACTGCCTGCGGGACCGGGCGCGCCAGAGTTTGTGCAGGTCACCGGGGAGGGACCCGGCCGCGTTGATGACGATGTCGGTGTCGTCGACGATGGCGTCCAGCGCGCCGAGGACCTGGGTCTGCGAGGGCCGTACGGAGGCGTCCCCGGCGCCGAACGCGGCATCCACGCGGCGCTCCCAGGCCGCCTTCGCCGCTCCGTAGCCGGCCTCGTACGCCGCGTCGACGCGGTGTCCGGACAGCTCCTTGGTGAGCGCTTCGAGTCCGGCGCGGGCGTCGGCGACGAGGGAGGCGGCGCCGAGCTTGTGGGAGTCGAAGGGGGCGATGTTGAGGTTCAGGAAGCGCACGCCGGGCGCGGCGAAGAGGGTCGCGGAGGCGGTGGTGAAGTCGGTGTAGCGGGTGCCGACGCCGATGACCAGGTCGGCCTCGCGGGCCAGCGCGTCGGCGGTGGCGGTGCCGGTGTGGCCGATACCGCCGATGTCGGCGGGGTGGTCGTGGCGCAGCGAGCCCTTGCCGGCCTGGGTGGACGCGACCGGGATGCCGGTGGCGTCGGCGAAGGCGCACAGCGCATCCTCGGCCTCGGAGTGGTGCACCCCGCCGCCCGCGATCAGCAGCGGCCGGCGCGCGCCACGGATCGCGGATACGGCCTCCGCGAGGGCATCGGCGTCCGGAGCGGGCCGGGTGACGCGCCAGACCCGGTCGGCGAAGAACTCCTCCGGCCAGTCGTACGCCTCGGCCTGGACGTCCTGCGGCAGCGCGAGAGTGACGGCACCGGTGTCGACGGGGTCGGCGAGCACCCGCATGGCCTGGAGAGCGGCCGAGATCAGCGCTTCGGGCCGGGTGACACGGTCGAAGTAGCGGGAGACCGGGCGCAGCGCGTCATTGACCGACACGTCCCCCGCATGCGGGACTTCCAACTGCTGCAAGACGGGGTCTGCCGTCCGGCCGGCGAAGGTGTCTCCGGGCAGCAGCAGGACCGGGAGGCGGTTGACGGTGGCGAGCGCGGCACCGGTGACGAGGTTGGTGGCGCCGGGGCCGATGGAGGTGGTGACGGCCTGGGCGGAGAGCCGGTCACGCTGCCGGGCGTAGCCGACGGCGGCATGCACCATGGCCTGTTCGTTGCGGCCCTGGAGGTACGGGAGCACCGGGGGGCCGGGGGGTGCCCCCTGGTGGGACGCGGCACCGGATTCCAGCAGGGCCTGGCCGAGACCGGCGACATTGCCGTGGCCGAAGATGCCCCAGCAGGCGTTGATCAGGCGGTGCCGGCGGCCGTCCCGCTCGGTGTACTGGTGGGCGAGGAAGGCGACCAGGGCCTGCGCGACCGTGAGCCGGCGCGTCGTCGGAGCGTTCATCGGGCGTCTCCTGCGGGCGCTTCGTAGAGGGGGAGGCGGGGGTCGACGGGCTGCTCGGGCCAGGTCGAGCGGATCCAGCCGTGGTCGGGGTGATCGCAGATCAGCCACTCTCGCGTGGCGCCGGGACCGGCCATGACATTGAGGTAGTACATGGCGTGGCCGGGCGCGGCGATGGAGGGGCCGTGCCAGCCGTCGGGGATGAGGACGGCGTCACCGCTGCGGACCTCGGCCAGGACATCGGTGCCGCGGCCGTGCCCCGAGGGGGTCACACGCTGGTAGCCGACGCCGTCCGTGCCGTGTGCGGACTCGATCTCGAAGTAGTAGATCTCCTCCAGTTCGGACTCCTCACCTGGGCGGCACTCGTCGTGCTTGTGCGGCGGGTAGGAGGACCAGTTGCCGCCGGGGGTGAGCACCTCCACCGCGATGAGCCGGTCGCACGCGAAGGTGCCCGCCGCACCGAAGTTGTTGACCTGGCGGGAGCAGGTGCCGGAGCCGCGCAGCTCCACGGGGACGCCGGACGCGGCGCCGTAGCGGGCCGGCAGGCGGTTCTCGCAGCGGGCGCCGGTGAGCGCGAAGCGGCCGCCGGCCGCGGTGGCGATCTCGGCCTGGGCGTCGCGCGGTACGTAGGCGAAGTCGGTGACCCCGCTGAACACGCTCTCCCGGCCGGTCAGTTCGAAGGCCGCGCCGTCATCGGTGCGGACGGTGCAGCCGCCGGACAGCGGCAGCACGATCCATTCGCTGTCGCCGGTGGCGAAGGCGTGGTGGGCACCGGGCGGCAGGTCCAGGACGCGCAGCGAGGAGTAGTCCCAGCCGGCCCGCTTCGGGTCGATGTCCAGGGCGTACGGACCCGCTGCCGCGGCTCCGGCCCCCAGATGGAATTCAGTGCTCATATGTCGAGTCTCCTGCGGAAATCGCGGCGTTCACAGCAGGCCTACGGCGGTGTCCACGGCGGCCGCGACATCCCCGTCGGCCGGGTAGAGCAGGGAGCGGCCGACGACCAGGCCCTGCACGGTCGGCAGCCGCAGCGCCTTGCGCCACTTCTCGTAGGCGGCTTCCTGGTCCTGGACGGTGCTGCCGATGTCGCCGCCGAGCAGCACGGTCGGCAGGGTGGTGGTCTCGCAGACCCGGGCCATGGCGTCGGGGTCGTCGGTGACCGGCAGTTTGAGCCAGGTGTAGGCGGAGGTGCCGCCCAGTCCGGAGGCGATGGCCACCGAGCGGGTGACGGCCGCGGCGCTGAGGTCGTTGCGGACCGCGCCGTCCGCCCGGGAGGAGAGGAACGGCTCGACGAAGACGGGGAGCTGCCGCTCGGCCATCGCGTCGATGGCGCGGGCGGTGGCCTCCAGCGTGGTCAGCGAGCCGGGGTCGCGGTAGTCGATGCGCAGCAGCAGTTTGCCGGCGTCGAAGCGGAGCCGGGCGAGGTCCTCGGGGCGGTGGCCGGTGAACCGGTCGTCCATCTCGAAGGAGGCGCCGGCCAGGCCGCCGCGGTTCATGGAGCCCATCACGACCTTGCCGTCGAGGGCACCGATCAGCAGCAGGTCCTCAAGTATGTCGGCGGTGGCGAGCACCCCGTCCACGCCGGGCCGCGACAGCGCCAGGACCAGGCGTTCGAGCAGGTCGAAGCGGTTGGCCATGGCGAGCTGCCGGTCACCGACGGCAAGCGCGCCACGGGCCGGGTGGTCGGCGGCGACGATCATCAGCCGTCCGCTGTCGCCGAGGAGCGGGCGACGGGTGCGGCGGGCGGCGGCCTCCGCGACGGCTTCGGGGTGCCGGGCCCGCAGCGTCGCGAGGTCACTGATCCGAGGAGTCAAGGCTCAACTCACCTTCTTGAGTGCACAGGTGGAGGGGTGCGGCCACCGGGCGGGCCCGGCAAGGGGTCACCGGCCGGCGAGGAACGCGTCGACCTCGTCCGCCGTCGGCATCGCCGAGGAGCAGGCGAGGCGGGAGGCGACGATGGCGCCCGCGGCGTTGGCGTACCGCATCATCGGCGCCAGCTCCCAGCCGGCGAGCAGCCCATGGCACAGCGCCCCGCCGAAGGAGTCGCCGGCGCCCAGGCCGTTGACGACCTCGACGGGGGTGGGCGGGACCTCGGCGGTGCGGCCGTCACGGTGGACGGCGAGCACGCCCTTGGGGCCCTGTTTGATGACGGCGAGTTCGACGCCCATGTCCAGCAGCGCGCGGGCGCAGGCCTCGGGGTCACGCAGTCCGGTGGCGACCTCGGCCTCGTCGACATTGCCGACCGCGACGGTCGCGTGGCGCAGGGCGGCTTCGTAGTACGGGCGGGCGGTGGCCCTCGCCGCGGCGCCGGTCGCCCCGCCGTCCCCGGAGGCGCCGCCCTCGCCGCCCCAGAGCATCGGCCGCCAGTCGAGGTCGAAGACGGTGGGGCCCGCCTTGGCGCGGGCCTCCAGTGCGGCGAGGGTGGCGCCGCGGCTGGGCTCCTCGCAGAGTCCGGTGCCGGTGACCCAGAAGATCCGGGCGGCCGCGATGGCGTCCTGGTCGAGTTCTTCGGGGCGGATGACCAGGTCGGGGGCCTTGGGGCGGCGGTAGAAGTAGAGCGGGAAGTCGTCCGGCGGGAAGATCTCGCAGAAGGTGACCGGTGTCGGGTAGGCGTCGACGGCGGTCACCCAGCGGTCGTCCACGCCGAAGTCGCGGAGCGCCTGGTGGAGGTAGTCGCCGAACGGGTCGCGGCCGGTACGGCTGATGACCGCGCTGCGGCGGCCGAGCCGGGCGGCGGCCACCGCGACATTGGTGGCGGAGCCGCCGAGGAACTTCCCGAAGGTCTCGACCTGGGCCAGCGGCACACCGGTCTGCAGCGGGTAGATGTCGACTCCGATGCGGCCCATGGTGATCAGGTCGTACGGCTGGGTCATGTGCGCCCCTTCGGGTCGGCCGGCGCGGCGGGTTCGGCGGGTTCGGCTCCGAGGAAAGGTCTAACGGGGAGCGCCAGGCCCTGTCAACACTTTGTCCTTACATACTGACGTCAGGGAGAACATGAACGACCGACACGAGGGCAGCCGGAACGAACGCGCCCGCACACCCCGGGGGCGCGCCCGCCGGCACCCCAGGGGCGCGCCCGCCGGCAGCACACTCCCGGCACACGCCGAGCAACAAAGTCCTTAAGTCCTTATGTCAGGACGAAGTCTTGACACTCCCCGGGGCGGCAGAGAGGCTGTGCCCCACAACCCCACCCCAGCGCCTCCCGGTCACCGCCGACCGGCGAGAGGAGAGCCGCAGCATGCCCGTTCCCCATGCCGCCCAGCCCGTCCTGGACCGCATCCGCGTCGGTTCCGCCCCCGACTCGTGGGGAGTCTGGTTCCCCGACGACGACCAGCAGGTCCCCTGGCAGCGCTTCCTGGACGAGGTCACCGAGGCCGGGTACGAGTGGATCGAACTCGGCCCGTACGGCTACCTGCCCACCGACCCCGCCGTCCTGCGCGACGAGATCGCCCGCCGCAGCCTGCAGGTCTCGGCCGGCACGATCTTCACCTCGCTGCACCACGGCCCGTCCGTCTGGGACAAGACCTGGGCCCACGTCTCCGAGGTCGCCACCCTCACCCAGGCGATGGGCGCGGGGCACCTCGTCGTCATCCCGTCCTTCTGGCGCGACGACAAGACCGCCGAGGAGATCGAGCCGCGCGAGCTGACCGTGGAGCAGTGGAAGCATCTGACCACCGGCATGGAGCGGCTGGGCAAGCGGGTACGGGACGAGTTCGGGCTGGACATCGTCGTCCACCCGCACGCGGACACCCATATCGACACCGAGGAGCACGTCGAGCGGTTCCTGCACGCCACCAACTCCGACCTGGTCAACCTCTGCCTGGACACCGGCCACTACGCCTACTGCGGCGGCGACAGCGTCAAGCTGATCCGCACCTACGGTGAGCGGATCGGCTACCTCCACCTCAAGCAGGCCGACCCGGACATCCTCAGCGAGGTCGTCGCCAAGGGCACGCCGTTCGGCCCCGCCGTCAAGCAGGGCGTGATGTGTGAACCGCCGCTCGGCGTACCGGCGCTGCCGCCCGTCCTGGAGGCCGCCCAGGAACTGAATGTCGACCTCTTCGCCATCGTCGAGCAGGACATGTACCCCTGCCCGCCCGACCAGCCCTTCCCCATCGCCGAGCGAACCCGCCGCTTCCTGCGCTCCTGCGGCGCATGAGCCGCACGCGCCTCATGCGGGTGCAGTGATGGCGGTCAGGGCCTACACGTACATATCCCGTGCGTGCACCGTCCCGTACGTGCACCGTCCCGTACGTGCACCGTCCCGTACGCGACGTACGCATACGTCCCGTGCGCGTATGCCCGGCACCCGCGCATCCCGTACGCGCCCGCCTCGCGACGCCTCCTCCTCATACCCCGGCAACGATTACGGAGAGTAGTCGGTTCCCAGGGTATCTCACACTCCGTAGCATGTAAGGACTCGTGGACAACATGACTTTGCACGAAACGCTGGGCGTGGCGGTCATCGGCACCGGCCGGATGGGCGCCGACCACGTACGCCGGATCAACGAGGTGATCAGTGGCGCCCGGGTGGCGGCGGTGGTCGACATCGACGCGGCGCGGGTCAAGCACCTCGCCGACGGCATCGAAGGGTGCACCCCCTACACCGACCCGGCAGCCGCCATGGACGACCCCGGGGTGGACGCCGTACTGATCGCCTCGCCGGGACCCGCGCACGAGGCGGCGCTGCTGGACGCCTTCGCACGGAATCTGCCCGTGCTGTGCGAGAAGCCGCTGACACCGGACGCCGCCTCCGCGCTGCGGGTGCTGGAGGCCGAGCAGGCGCTGGGGCACCGCCGGGTCCAGGTCGGTTTCATGCGCCGCTACGACGCCGACTACCGCACCCTCAAGTCCCTTCTGGACCAGGGCACTTACGGCCGTCCGCTGATGCTGCACAACAAGCACCGCAACGCCGGCAGCACGCCCGGCTTCACCAACGCGATGATGATCAATGACTCGGTGGTCCATGAGATCGATGTGACGCGCTGGCTGCTGGAGGAGGAGATCACCGCGGTGCGGGTGCTGCGCCCGGCCCCCACCGGCAACGCCCCGGAGGGCCTCAGCGACCCCCAGCTGATCCTCTTCGAGACCGCGGGCGGCCAGGTCGTGGACACCGAAATCTTCGTCAACTGCGGCTTCGGATACCAGGTCAGCTGTGAGGCGGTCTGCGAGGGCGGCACGGCCAGGATCGGTGACGACCACGGGGTGTTCAGCAACACCGCGGGCCGGTGGGGTGGGGCGATCACCCCGGGTTTCGTGGAGCGCTTCGAGGAGGCCTACGACCGGCAGGTGCAGCGCTGGGTGAACGCCACCCGGCGCGGCGAGGTCGAGGGCCCCAGCTGCTGGGACGGCTATGCCGCGGCCGCGGTGTGCGAGGCGGGTGTGCGCGCCCAGACGACCGGCGAGCGGGTGGCGGTCGACCTGATCGAACGGCCCGCGCTGTACGGGTGAGGCACCGCTGACGTCGCGCCTCGCCGACGCCGGGGCGCGGCGGCCCGCCGCCAAGGCGCGCCCCGGCGCCGACGCCCGCCGTACCCGTCGCCGATGCACGCCGCACTCGTCGCCGACGCACGCCGTACCCGTCACGGAATCACGCCGTACCCGCCCCGGTGCGCCGCCCGCCCCCGGGCCGCGCCCGCGCCCCCTGGTCCACCGAAAGGCCCCGCACCATGTACGTCACCCCCGACGCCACCCCGCCCCTCCACCTCCTTGTCCACCTGTCCCTCCACCCGCCCGTGCACCTGCCTGTCCACCTGTCCGTCCGCATGCCCCCACACCAACGTCCCGTTCCGGGCGCCGGGTTGCCCGGCCGGGCGGAGTTGACCGGCCGGGCGGACCGGAGCTGATGATGGCGGCCCCGACCGGCCAGATGGCGGCCGCCGGCCCGCGCGAGAGCGCGCCGGCCCGCCACGCCAGGCGCTTCATCGTCGGCATCGCTGCCATCGCCGCCCTCGGCGGCGCCCTCTTCGGCTACGACACCGGAGTGATCTCCGGCGCGCTCCCGTTCATGGAGGGCCACTTCGGCCTCACCTCCCTGGGCGAGGGCATCATCACCAGCGCGCTGCTGATCGGCGCGGCCTTCGGCTCACTGATCGGCGGCCGGATGTCGGATGCGCTGGGCCGGCGTAACTCCCTGCTGTGGGCGGGCGCCGTGTTCATCGGCGGTGCGCTGGCCGTCGCGCTCTCCCCCGACGTCCCGTTCATGACGGTGGCGCGCTTCGTCCTCGGCCTCGCCGTCGGCAGCGCCTCGGTCATCACCCCGCTCTATCTCTCCGAGATCGCGCCCCCGCACATCCGCGGCCGTCTGGTCTCCTTCAACTCGCTGATGATCGTCAGCGGCCAGTTGCTCGCCTACCTCATCAATGCCTTCCTGGCACAGTGGGCGGCCTGGCGCTGGATGCTGGGCCTGGCGGCGCTGCCCGCCGTGGCGCTGTTCATCGGGCTGTTCTTCCTGCCCGACACCCCGCGCTGGTACATCAGCAAGGGGCGGCAGGACGAGGCGGCCCGGGTGCTGCGCCGTACGCTGCCCGCCGAGGACGTGCCCGCCGAGCTGGCCCGGATCGATCACGCCCGCAGTCTGGAGGCCGATGCCCGGCACGGCGGCCGGCCGCAGCTGCGCACGCCCTGGGTACGGCGGCTGTTGCTGGTCGGTATCGGTCTGGCGGCCGTCCAGCAGATCACCGGCGTGAACGCCGTGGTGTACTTCGCGCCCAAGATCCTGGCGTCGACCGGTCTGGGCACCGGTGCCTCGATCACCGCCACCATCGCGGTCGGTGTGGTCTCGGTGGCCGCCACCGCGGTCGGGATGTCCCTGATCGACCGGGTCGGCCGGCGGCCCCTGCTGCTCACCGGCCTGGCCGGGATGACCGTCTCGCTCGCCCTGCTCGGCGCCTCCTTCCACCTTCCGCACTCCCCCGCCGTCAGCGCCCTGGTCCTGGGCCTGATGGTCCTCTACATGGCCTTCATGCAGGGCACTCTCAATACGGGGGTCTGGCTGCTGCTGGCCGAGATGTTCCCGCTGAAGGTCCGCGGACTGGCCATGGGCGCCGCGGTGTTCATGATGTGGCTGGTCAACTTCGCGGTTGCGCTGGTGTTTCCGCTGCTGCTGGACGCGGTCGGTGCCGGCACCACCTTCTGGTTCTTCGGCGCGATGTGTGTGCTGTCCCTGGTGTTCTGCAAGCGGTACGCGCCGGAGACGAAGGGGCTGGCGCTGGAGGATCTGGAGGACGAGCTGCGGAAGGCGGCCGGCGCCGCACCGGCCGCGTCCTGACGGGGAGTCGGCGGGAACCACGGACCGCGTTCCCGGCGTCACAGCGGGTGGAATCACATCCAACGGGGGAAACGGTGGAATTCGTGAAAACCAACGCACTCAGCCGAACCGTTCTGCGCACGGCCGTCCTGACCGCGACCGCGGGGCTGCTGACCGCGGGCCTGCTCACCGGTCCTGCGGCCGCCGACAGTCCGGCGGGCGGGCGGGCCGACACACTGGCCGCCTGCGCCTACTACAACGGCAACGCCCTCACCGTCTACGGTCAGCGCGGCAACCGCGTCTCGCAGGTGCAGTGCCTGCTGGCGAACCGCCGCTATCTCCCCTGGGGAGATGTGACCGGCTACTTCGGCCCCAAGACCCGGGCCGCGGTGAAGAAATTCCAGTCCCGGCACCATCTGACCGCTGACGGCAAGGTCGGCAAGAAGACCTGGTACGCGCTGTACCACGCCTGATCCGCGCCCGCACCACGCCTGATCGGCATCCCCACCACGCCTGATCCGCGTCCGCACCACGCCTGATCGGCGTCCGATCGTCGACGGCACCCCTGTGGCGGGCCGGTTCCCCAGCCGGGGACCGGCCCGCCACACGGCTGTGCGCCCGCGGCGCCATGCCCGCGCCGAACGGCCCGCGCCGAACGGCCCGCCCCGCTCCGGACCGTCCCGCCCCCGTCACAGCCGTCCGCCCCGCGTCACAGCTGTCACCGTTACGCGCGCCTTACGTCACAGCCGTTCAACAGCCCCTCCCCGATGGTTACTCGGTGTCGTTGTCCAGGCACAGGGTGAGTGATCACCAGGCCGTACGCAGCCCCCTGCCGGCTCTCCGGGCCGACCCTGCGTACGGCACTCAGGAGGTGGCAGAGATGACGGAACGCAAGCTCTGGTCGTACAAGGAGATCGCCGCGCACATCCAGGTACAGCCGGACACCGTGCGCTCCTACCGCAAGCACGGGTTGCTGCCCGAACCGGATCTGGTGGAGGGCGGGAAACCGTACTGGTTCGCGGACACGGTCAGAAGGTGGGTGGCGCAGCGGCCGGGCCAACGCGGCCGGCGCTGAGAGCCACCGGACCGGCCCCCGGGCTCCGGCGCCGCAGGCGGCGGAGGGGCCCGGGTGGCATCGCCCGCCGGGCGTTCCCGGCCACTACGGGAGCGGTCCGGCCCCGGGTTCGTCGGGCCGCGGTGGTGCCGTCGAACCCCTGATCTCCAGTTGCGGGGCCACGAGTTGCTGCCCGGCCGGGGCGTCCGGTCGTGCCATGCGGTCCAGGAGGCAGCGCGCCGCACGGCGGCCGACCTCGTGGCTGGCGTTGTTCACCGAGTTCAGCCAGAGGTGGCGGATGCGGGCGAGGTAGGTGTTGTCGTAGCCGACGAGGGAGAGGTCGGCGGGCATGCGCAGGCCCAGCTCCTGGGCCGCGGACAGCGCACCGACACCGGAGATGTCGTTGAACGCGAAGACGGCGGTGGGGCGTTGGGCGGCCGGACGCCGGGCATCGGGGTGTGGGGCGGCGGACGGCGGGGTGAGGAGCCGGACGGCGGCGCGGTAGCCGCCTTCCTCGGTCCCGTCGCCGCTCGCCACGACGGCATTCGCGGCCAGGCCGTGGGCGCGCATCGCGGCCTCGAAGCCGCGCCGGCGCAGCTCGCCGACCAGGCCCTGTCCGGCGATATGGGCAATCCGCCGGTGGCCGAGGCCGATGAGGTGCTCGGTGGCGAGCCGGGCGCCGCGCTCGTCGTCGTTGACGACGAGGTCGACGTGCGGCAGCCGGGGCTCGTGGTTGCCCGCGATGACGGTCGGCAGCCGCTCGGCGACCCCGGCGAGGCCGTCGGTGTCCGGGAGGGTGCCGACGACGACGAGGCCGTCGACCCGCAGCTCCTGGAAGGTGCGGGCGAAGTCCTGGCCGGCCCGTCGGTCCAGCCGCCCGTCGGCCATCAGCATCCGCAGTCCGTGCGCCTGCAGCAGCGAGTCCAGCCCGTCGAGCACCTCGACGAACCAGGGGTTGCGCATATCGTTCAGCAGCACCCCGACGGTGTGCGTACGGCGGGCCACCAGGCTGCGGGCGGCGGCGTTCGGCCGGTACCCGAGCTCCTCGATGGCGTCCAGTACGGCCTGCCGCTTGGTGTCGCTGACCCGTGGGGAGCCCTGCAGCACCAGCGAGACCAGTGATTTGGAGACGCCCGCGCGCTCGGCGACACCGCGGATCGTCGGTGGCCGGCCCGCGCCCGGCCGCGAGCCGGTCCGGCCGTCCGTCCGCCCGTCGGCTCGCTTGTTGGACCGTTCCATGGACGGAAATCCTTCCATCGGGACAGGTCGGCGTCAATGCGCAACCTTTCACCCTTGCAGGGTGGTTGACATGCGGACATCAGGACATGCAGGGTGCGGGTACCCGCGGCCGTTGGACCGTTCCAATCCCTCTCCCCCTCGTCCACGCCTCCGCCGCTCCTCCCTCCCTCCCCCTCCCTGTCCGTGCCCCTCCCCTCCCCTCCCCTCCCCTCCCCCGGAAAGGAACCGAGGCATGAAGATCGGTCTGATCGGCACCGGGCGCATCGGCGCGTTCCACGCCACCACCCTCCGGAGCATCCCCGGCGTCACCGACCTCGTCGTCGCGGACCTGGATCCCGCACGGGCCGCCGCGCTGGCGGACACCCTTGGCGTACGCGCCGCCGCGGGCATCGAGGAGATGTACGCGGACGGCCTGGACGGTGTGGTGATCACCGCCGCGACCAGCGCCCACGCCACGCTGATCCACCAGGCCCTGGACGCCGGGGTGCCGGTGTTCTGCGAGAAGCCGGTCGCCCTGGACGTACCCGGGACGGTCGGGGTCGTCGAGCGGGCGCAGGCCGGCACCGTGCCCGTACAGATCGGTTTCCAGCGCCGCTTCGACGCGGGCTACCGCGCCGCCCGCGAGGCACTGCGCTCCGGTGCCCTGGGCCGGCTGCACACCCTGCGGGCCTGCACCGGCGACCGGACGCCGCCGCCCGCCGGCTACATCCCCACCTCCGGCGGGCTGTTCCGGGACTGCAGCATCCATGACTTCGACATCCTGCGCTGGCTCACCGGCCGCGAGGTGGTCTCGGTCTACGCGCAGGGCACCAATCGCGGGGCATCCTTCTTCGCGGACGGTGACGATGTCGACACCTGCGCGGCGCTGCTGCGCTTCGACGACGACACCCTGGCCACCGTCACGGCGACCCGCTACAACGGCGCGGGCCATGACGTCCGGCTGGAGGTGTGCGGCTCCGAGGGTGCCCGCTTCGTCGGGCTGGACGACCGGGCGCCGCTGCCGTCCGCCGAGAGGCAGCTGTCGTGGCGGCGGGCGGCCGAGCCGTACGCCACGTTCATGGAGCGCTTCCACGACGCCTACGTCACCGAGCTGGGCGTCTTCACCGAGGTCGCGTCGGGCCGTACGGCGAACCCCTGTTCACCGGCGGAGGCGCTGGAGGCGCTCTATGTCGCCGAGGCGTGCGAGCGCTCGCGCCGCACCGGTCAGCCGGTGGCCGTCGCGGACGTCCGGGCCTCGGCCGGGGGTGCAGCCGGGGGTGCAGCCGGGGGTGCAGCCGGGGGTGCAGCCGGGGGTGCGGGTCCGGGCGCGTGAGGGCGCCCGGGGCCGGCGCCGGTAGCCACCACCCATCACCCCGTCACCCCGTCACGTCGCCGCCACGGAGGAGGCCCGGCCGCCGGGATCCTCGCCGTCTCCTTTGCGGGGGCCGCCGCTCTCGCCCTCGCCGCCGCCCTCCGACGGGTCGCGCAGGGCGCGGCGGCGGGCGGCCCATTGGATGGCGGCGCCCACTGTGGCGACCGCGCAGGAGACGCCGAAGCCGATGGCGGCGGCGGGGAACGGGCGGTCGGTGGTGGCGCTGCCGAGGTAGCCGAGGCCGACGGAGTAGGTCGCCCAGGTGACTTCGGCGATGCCGGCGCCGAGGGCGTACTTGCGCAGCGGGTAGCGCAGCACACCGGAGGCCAGCGCGCCGGCGATCCGCCCGCTGGGCAGGAAGCGTACGGCGATCACGAACGGCAGGCCGTAGCGCTGGATCCGGCCGGAGGTCCACTCCAGCAGGGCCCGGCGGCGGGGTTTGCGTCGCATCCAGTCCCGTACGGGGCCGCCGAACCGCCGCGCGGCCAGGTACATCAGCAGGTCCCCGAGCAGGGCGCTGCCGGCGACGGTCAGGAGGATCAGCGGGAGGAACAGCTCCCCCCGGGAGGCGAGCACGCCGACGGAGACGAGCAGGGCGGAGTTGGGGACCAGCGGCGGCAGGGTGGTGAGCACCAGCAGGCCGTAGAGGGCGAGTACGTCCATACGGCCGCCTCCTCGGATCCGCCCCGAGCCCGTATCCCAAGGCTGACGCGTGGTGGGGCGCGCGGCAACGTGGTGGGGGTGTGCATGGCTTGGATTGATACCCCCTAGGGGTATACAGTGCGTAGAGTCGGGGACACCGGCGGTCGCCTGAGCCCCGCGTGGCACGCTGCGGCACTCCGGCACTTGCACCACACGGAACACATCGGCACCACAAGGAGAGTCCCCCATGGCTGAGAACAGCTCCTGCTGCACCCCGGAAGGCTCCTGCCACTCCGGCGGCACCGACGTCCAGGTCGGCGCGGTGACCACCACCTACAAGGTCACCGGCATGACCTGCAGCCACTGCGAGGGTGCGGTGTCGGCCGAGATCGGCGAGATCGCCGGGGTCAGCTCGGTGCAGGCGGTGGCGGCCACCGGCCTGGTGACCGTCACGTCCCAGACCCCGCTGGACGAGGACGCCGTCCGCGCTGCCGTCGACGAGGCCGGCTACGAGCTGGTGGGGCAGGCGGCCTGACCCCGGCGCCCGGCCCTCTCGCACAGGCGCAGGTCGCGCTCGCCATCGGCGGGATGACCTGCGCCTGTGCGCCGCGTGCCTCCCGTGCGCCGCGTACGTCCCGTGCGCCGCGTGCGTCAAGAAGAAGCTCAACCGCATGGACGGCGTGGCGGTCACGGCCAATGGCCCGGGACGGCCGGGCGCGCGGGGTGCCGGCGTTCGCCGATGCGCTGCCGCCGGCCGCGGCCGGACCGCTCAACCCGATGACCGTGGGTGCCGCGATGGCCTTCTCATCGGCCTTCGTGGTCACGAACAGTCTGCGGCTTCGAGATTTCACATAGCTCTTACAACTGACACAACACCCATACCAGAGGGCCTCGATCTCCAGATCGAGGCCCTTGACCGCATTCGCCCCCATATGGCAAGAGACCCAGATCACACTCATGGGAACGTAACCATTGAGGGGGGTCGTGAGTCTAACCGGGCAGTGCAGGCACCCCGGCGGGGCTTGCACTGCAACAGCCGTGCTGATCTTGGGGATCGCGCCCGGCTACGCGTGGCCGGGGCGACGTGCCCGGGGAGCTTTGAGCGGCCCTCCCGAACGTGCGCGTCCCGGCAGATCGCGGTGCACCCGAAACGCCCGGACGGATCCCGTGGGGGGAATCCAACCGGGACACGGGAAGCGCCCCGCGCTCTGGACCCGTGGGGGGATCCGGAGGCGGGGCGCTTTCTTCTGCTCAGCAGCTGCCCTCGATGGAGGGCGGCGGTCAGCGCTCCTCGACCGGCACGAAGTCGCGCTCGATGACACCGGTGTAGATCTGCCGCGGACGGCCGATGCGGGAACCGGGCTCCTTGATCATCTCGTGCCACTGGGCGATCCAGCCGGGCAGCCGGCCGAGCGCGAAGAGCACGGTGAACATCTCGGTCGGGAAGCCCATGGCCCGGTAGATCAGGCCGGTGTAGAAGTCGACGTTCGGGTAGAGCTTGCGCTCGGTGAAGTAGTCGTCGGAGAGCGCGTGCTCCTCCAGCTTCAGGGCGATGTCCAGCAGCTCGTCGGACTTGCCGAGCGCGGAGAGGACATCGTGCGCCGCCGCCTTGATGATCTTCGCCCGGGGGTCGAAGTTCTTGTAGACGCGGTGCCCGAAGCCCATGAGCTTCACGCCGTCTTCCTTGTTCTTCACCTTGCGGATGAAGGAGTCGACGTCGCCGCCGTCGCGCTGGATGCCCTCCAGCATCTCCAGCACGGACTGGTTGGCGCCGCCGTGCAGGGGGCCCCACAGGGCGTTGATACCGGCCGAGATCGAGGCGAAGAGGTTCGCCTGCGAGGAGCCGACCAGGCGGACCGTGGAGGTGGAGCAGTTCTGCTCGTGGTCCGCGTGCAGGATCAGCAGCTTGTCCAGGGCGCTGACCACGACCGGGTCGAGGTCGTAGTCCGCGGCCGGCACCGAGAAGGTCATACGGAGGAAGTTCTCGACGTACCCGAGGTCGTTGCTCGGGTAGACGACCGGGTGACCGACCGACTTCTTGAAGGCGTAGGCCGCGATCGTCGGGAGCTTGGCCAGCAGCCGGATCGTGGAGATGTGGCGCTGCTGCTCGTCGAACGGGTTGTGGCTGTCCTGGTAGAAGGTCGACAGCGCGCTGACAACCGAGGACAGCATCGCCATCGGGTGGGCATCCCGGGGGAAGCCGTCGTAGAAGCGCTTGACGTCCTCGTGGAGCAGGGTATGGAAGGTGATGTCCTGCTTGAAGTTCGCCAGCTCATCGACGGTGGGCAGCTCACCGTGAATAAGGAGGTACGCGGTCTCGACGAACGTGCTGCGCTCTGCGAGCTGCTCGATCGGGTAGCCGCGGTAACGAAGAATCCCGTTCTCACCGTCGAGATAGGTGATCGCGGATTTATACGCCGCGGTGTTGCCGTAACCGGAGTCCAGGGTCACCAGACCGGTCTGGGCGCGCAGCTTCGAGATATCGAAGCCCTTGTCGCCGACGGTGCTCTCGACGACCGGGTAGCTGTATTCGCCGTCCCCGTAACGCAGTACTACAGAGTTGTCGCTCACGTCATCCCTCACCGACGTTGTGCCTCTTCTTCGAGGTGCCCTGACTGCCTATACCTTCCCCCATTTGGGCCTTGGATGTGCACTCGGGGTCGGCCATAGGGCCTGTCCGCGGCACTCAGTGCCGCCTGAGCGCCCATCCTGCCCCTCTTCGCCCCGAATGGGAAAGAGGGGTGACATCACATCGCACCGGCGAGCCGGTGATCGAGTGCCGTACACCGCCGACCGGCGGATACCGTGCGGACGGCCTGTCCCAGGGCTTTCCGGGAGCCGACCAGCACCACCAAGCGCTTTGCCCGGGTCACGGCGGTATACAGCAGATTGCGCTGCAGCATCATCCAGGCACTGGTGGTGACCGGAATCACCACCGCTGGATACTCACTACCCTGCGAGCGATGGATCGTCACCGCATAGGCGTGGGCGAGTTCATCGAGTTCGTCGAAGTCGTAGGGAACCTCCTCGTCCTCGTCCGTGCGCACGGTCAGCCGCTGCTCGTCGCAGTCCAGTGCGGTGACCACGCCGACCGTGCCGTTGAAGACGCCGTTACGGCCCTTTTCATAATTGTTCCTGATCTGGGTGACCTTGTCGCCGACACGGAAGACCCGGCCGCCGAAGCGGCGCTCGGGAAGATCGGGGCGGGCGGGGGTGACGGCCTGCTGGAGCAGGCCGTTCAGGGCGCCCGCACCGGCCGGGCCGCGGTGCATCGGGGTGAGCACCTGGACGTCCCGGCGCGGGTCAAGACCGAACTTCGCCGGGATGCGGCGGGCCACGACGTCCACCACCAGCCGCCCGGTCTCTTCGGTGTCCTCCTCGGCGAACAGGAAGAAGTCCGTCATTCCGGACGTCAGGGGCGGGGCGCCGGAGTTGATGCGGTGGGCATTGGTGACCACTCCGGACTGCTGGGCCTGGCGGAAGATCCGGGTCAGCCGGACCGCCGGCACCGGGCCGGGTCCGGCGAGCAGATCGCGCAGCACCTCGCCCGCGCCCACCGACGGCAGCTGGTCGACATCCCCGACCAGCAGCAGATGGGCGCCCGGCGGCACCGCCTTGACCAGCTTGTTGGCGAGCAGCAGATCCAGCATCGACGCCTCGTCGACGACCACCAGATCGGCGTCCAGCGGCCGGTCCGCGTCATAGGCGGCGTCCCCGCCCGGCTTGAGCTCCAGGAGGCGGTGGACCGTGGAGGCCTCCGCACCGGTCAGCTCCGAGAGCCGCTTGGCCGCCCGGCCCGTGGGCGCCGCCAGCACGACCGTGGCCTTCTTGGCGCGGGCCAGCTCGACGACGGACCGGACCGTGAAGGACTTACCGCAGCCCGGACCGCCGGTGAGCACCGCGACCTTCTGCGTCAGCGCCAGCCGCACCGCCTGCTGCTGCTCGGGGGCCAGCTCGGCGCCCGTACGCCGCGCCAGCCACGCCAGCGCCTTGTCCCAGTCGACGTCCCGGAACGCCGGCATCCGGTCCTCGTCCGTACGCAGCAGCCGGGTCAGCCGGCCGGCCAGGGAGATCTCGGCGCGATGGAACGGCACCAGATAGACGGCGGTGACCGGCGGTGCACCGTCCGCACCGCCCGGTACCTGCTCGCGGACCACGCCCTCCGGGTCGGCGGCCAGCTCGCCCAGGCAGTCGATGACCAGACCGGTGTCCACCTGGAGCAACTTCACCGCGTCGGCGATCAGTTGCTCCTCGGGCAGGAAGCAGTGGCCCTGGTCCGTGGACTGCGACAGGGCGTACTGCAGGCCGGCCTTGACCCGGTCGGGGCTGTCGTGCGGAATGCCCACGGACTGGGCGATACGGTCCGCGGTCAGGAAGCCGATGCCCCAGACGTCGGCGGCCAGGCGGTAGGGCTCGTTGCGGGTGACGGAGATGGCGGCGTCGCCGTACTTCTTGTAGATCCGCACCGCGATGGAGGTGGACACCCCGACGCCCTGGAGGAAGACCATGACCTCCTTGATGGCCTTCTGCTCCTCCCACGCCGCACCGATCAGCTTCGTCCGCTTGGGGCCCAGGCCCGGTACCTCGACGAGGCGGGCGGGCTCGCCCTCGATGATGTCGAGGGTGTCCGTGCCGAAGTGCTCGACGATGCGGTCGGCGATCCGGGGGCCGATGCCCTTGATGAGTCCGGAGCCCAGATAGCGGCGGATGCCCTGGATCGTGGCGGGCAGGACGGTGGTGTAGTTCTCGACCGTGAACTGCTTGCCGTACTGCGGGTGGGAGCCCCAGCGGCCCTCCATGCGCAGCGACTCCCCCGGCTGCGCCCCGAGCAGCGCGCCGACGACGGTCAGCAGATCGCCCGAGCCGCGGCCCGTGTCGACCCGCGCGACCGTATAGCCGTTCTCCTCATTGGCGTAGGTGATCCGCTCCAGGACCCCTTCGACCACGGCTGCGTTGACCATGCACCGACCGTACCGCCGGGGTCTGACACCGCGCGGGGCTGCCGTCGCACCGGGGCCAAGACGCCGCGTTCCCCTCGGGGCCCGTCGTTCCCATCGAGGGGCCCGTCCGATGGTCGGGCCCCTCGATTCCCCCCTCCGTGCCGGTCCCGGATCCCCCCGGATCCCTCCCCTTTTCGGGACCAACGTCAGCTATGACCTTTGTGGGCGGTCAACGGTTGCCCACATCCGCTGAGTTATTTCCCGGCCGTCCAGGTGCGGTTTCCCCCGGTCATCCGATGTGCGTCCGGAAGCGCCGCACGACCTCGGCCAGTACTTCGGCGCCGTCCCGTGCCCACAGCGCCGGGTTGAAGATCTCCACCTCGACCGGCCCCCGGTAGCCGGCCGTCTCGACCCGCTCCCGGAACCAGCGCAGATCCACCGAGCCGTCCCCGAGCTGCCCGCGCCCCAGCAGGACGCCTTCGGGCAACGGGGTGACCCAGTCGGCGAGCTGGAAGGCGGCGAGCCGTGAACCGGCCGCGCCGCCGGTGCCGCCCGCGCGCCCGATCTGCGCGCCGACCGTGTCGTCCCACCACAGGTGGTAGGTGTCCACGACCACCCCCACCCGGTCGGCGGGGAACCGCTCGGCGAGGTCCAGGGCCTGCGCGAGCGTCGAGACCACGCACCGGTCCGCCGCGTACATCGGGTGCAGCGGTTCCAGCGCCAGCCGTACGCCCCGCTCCGCGGCGTACGGCGCCAACTCGCCCAGCGCGTCCGCGACCCGCTCCCGGGCGCCGGGCAGATCCCGGCTGCCGGGCGGCAGTCCGCCGGAGACCAGGACCAGGGTGTCCGTCCCGAGGGCGGCCGCCTCGTCGAGGGCCGCCCGGTTGTCGTCGAGGGCCGCGGCCCGCTCGCCCGGGTCCAGGGCGGTGAAGAACCCGCCCCGGCACAGGCTGGTGACCCGCAGTCCGGCATCCCGTATCAGCCGGGCGGCCGCGGCCACCCCGTACTGCTGCACGGGCGCACGCCACAGGCCCACGCCCCGTACGCCCGCTCGTGCGCAGCCGTCGGCCAGTTCGGGCAGCGACCACTGGCGGACAGTTTCCTGGTTGAGGCTGAGACGGTCGAGGAGCGAGGGGGTGCCGTGGCTCATGTGTCGTCCGCCCCGTACACCGTGAGCAGGGTGCGCATCCGGCGGGCGGCGCGTTCCGGGTCCGGGAACAGGCCCAGCGCGTCGGCCAGTTCGTGGGCGCGCCGCAGATGCGGCAGCGAACGGGCCGACTGCAGGCCGCCGACCATGGTGAAGTGCCGCTGGTGGCCCGCCAGCCAGGCCAGCAGGACCACGCCGGTCTTGTAGTGGCGGGTGGGTGCCGCGAAGAGGTGCCGGGCGAGCTTGACGGTCGGGTCCAGGGCGGCCCGGAACCCCGCGGTGTCCCCGGTGTCGAGGCGGCGTACGGCCGCCGCGGCCAGGGGGGCGAGCGGGTCGAAGACGCCCAGCAGGGCATGGCTGAAGCCGTGGTCGTCGCCCGCGATCAGCTCCGGGTAGTGGAAGTCGTCGCCGGTGTAGCAGCGCACGGTCCGCGGCAGCCGGCGGCGCAGCCGTACCTCCCGGCCGGGGTCCAGCAGGGAGATTTTGACGCCGTCCACCTTGCCGGGATGGTCGGCGACGAGGGCGAGGAGCGTCTCGGTGGCGGTGTCGGGTGCCGTGCTGCCCCAGTAGCCCGCCAGCGCCGGGTCGAACATGTCGCCGAGCCAGTGCAGGATCACCGGCCGGGTGGTCTGGCGCAGCAGGTGGCCGTAGAGCTCCCGGTAGTCCTCCGGGCCGGCGGCGGCCGCGGCGAGCTGACGGGACGCCATCAGGACGGGTCGGGCACCGGCCGCCTCGACGGTGCCGAGCTGCTCCTCATACGCGTGCCGGACGTCGGCCAAGGAGGCTCCGTGGGCGGGGAGTTGGTCCGTTCCGGCGCCGCAGGCGAGCAGCCCTCCGACGGCCCGCGCCTCGGCGGCGGAGCGCCGGATCAGCTCGGCGGCGGCGCTCCAGTCCAGGCCCGCACCGCGCTGTGCGGTGTCCATCGCCTCGGCCACGCCCAGGCCGTGCGACCACAGATGGCGGCGGAAGGCGAGGGTGGCGTCCCAGTCGACGGCGGCCGGGCCGTCCGGGGTGGTGTCGGCGCGCGGATCGGCGACCACATGGGCGGCGGCGAAGACCGTGCGGGAGCGGAAGGGGGGCGGCGCGGGAGCGGACGGGGAGACGGGGTCGGGAGCGGACAGGGAGACGGGGCCGGGCGGGGACGGAGTCGCGTGCGCCGGGGCGTTCACCGGCTCAGCTCCGGCACGTCCAGGCGGCGGCCCTCCGCCGACGACCGCCTTCCCAGTTCGGCGAGCTGGACGCCGCGGGCGCCCGCCGCCAGGTCCCAGCGCCAGGGCTCGTCGCGTACGACATGCCGCAGGAACAGCTCCCACTGCACCTTGAACCCGTTGTCGAAGTCGGCGTTGTCGGGGACCTCCTGCCACTGCGCGCGGAACGGCTCGGACGCCGGGACGTCGGGGTTCCAGACCGGTTTGGGGGTGGCGGCGCGGTGCTGGATGCGGCAGTGGCGCAGCCCGGCGACGGCCGATCCTTCGGTGCCGTCCACCTGGAATTCCACGAGTTCGTCGCGGTGCACCCGGACCGCCCAGGAGGAGTTGATCTGCGCGACGATGCCGCCGGCCAGTTCGAAGATCCCGTAGGCGGCGTCGTCGGCGGTGGCGTCGTACGGGGCGCCCGACTCGTCCCAGCGGCGCGGGATATGGGTGGTGAGGTGCGCCTGGACGCTTCTGACCGGCCCGAACAGTTCGTGCAGGACGTACTCCCAGTGCGGGAACATATCGGCCGCGATGCCGCCGCCGTCCTCGGCGCGGTAGTTCCAGGAGGGGCGCTGCGCCTGCTGGAGGTCGCCTTCGAAGACCCAGTAGCCGAACTCGCCCCGTACGGACAGGATGCGGCCGAAGAAGCCGCTCTCGACGAGGCGGCGGAGCTTGCGGAGGCCGGGCAGGAAGAGCTTGTCCTGGACGACGCCGTTCTTGACGCCCGCCTCCTGGGCCAGCCGGGCCAGCTTCAGGGCGCCGGCGAGACTGCTCGCGGTGGGCTTCTCGACGTACAGGTGCTTTCCGGCGGCGATGGCTTTCTGCACGGCTTCCTCGCGGGCGGCGGTGATCTGTGCGTCGAAGTAGATGTCGATGGTGTCGTCGCCCAGTACGGCGTCGAGGTCGCAGCTCCAGTGCTCCACGCCGTGGCGTTGGGCGAGCGCCCGCAGCCTGGGCGCGGAGCGGCCGACGAGTACCGGCTCCGGCCGGATCCGTGTCCCGTCGGCGAGTTCGAGGCCGCCCTGGTCGCGCAGGGCGAGGACGGAGCGGACCAGATGCTGGCGGTGTCCCATGCGCCCGGTCACGCCGTTCATGGCGATGCGTACGGTCCTGTGTGTCACGGCCCGGCCTCTCTCGCTCGCGGCAGATGAGGATCGTCGTGCGGTGGGCGTTCTCCCGCGAGGACGCTAGCCCGCGCGGGCGGGCACCAACAGGGCGCGGAAATTCTGCTGCGCGGGGCGGCTCGGTCGCTTATCCTTGACTCAGTCAAGGGTGAGGGGTCGACGATGACAACCGGGACGGCATCCGACACGACATCCGGCGCGGCGCGCGACACCCCGCCCGACGTCCGTGAGCTGCGCAGATTCAACCGCTTCTACACGAACCTGATCGGCGCCCTCGACTACGGGCGGCATCTCTACACCCCGTTCACCCTCACCGAGGCCCGGGTGCTCTACGAGGTCGCCCACCACGAGCGGGTGGATGCCGCGGATCTGCGGGCCTCACTGTCGCTCGACGCCGGCTATCTGAGCCGGCTGCTCGGCAAGTTCGAGGACCGTGAGCTGATCACCCGCGGCAGGTCCGAGCAGGATCCCCGGCGGCAGCGCATCACGCTGACCGAGGGCGGCCGGGAGGCGGCCGGCCTGCTGGAGGAGCGCTCGCAGGACGCCGCCGGGTCGCTGCTGGAGCGGCTCCCGGCCGGGGACCGGGCCCGGCTGGTGGACTCGATGCGGACCATCCGCGCCCTGCTCGGCGCGGGCGCGGAGCAGCCGCCCGGGGACCGGGCGCCCGAGGTGATGCTGCGTACCACCGGCCCCGGGGACCTGGGCTGGATGGTGGAGCGCAACGCCGCGCTCTACTCCGCCGAGTACGGCTTCGATCTGAGCTATGAGGCACTGGTGGCCCGGATCGTCGCGGAGTACGCCGAGTCCTTCGACCCGCGGTGGGACCGCACCTGGATAGCGGAGCTGGACGGGCGCAGAGCGGGCGCGGTGATGTGTGTCCGGGACGGCAGGCCCGGGGTCGCCCGGCTGCGGCTGCTGCTGGTGGAGCCGGACGCCCGCGGCCATGGTGTGGGCCGTCAACTCGTCGATTCCTGCCTGGAGTTCGCCCGGGAGGCCGGGTACGGCGAGATGGTGCTGTGGACCAACTCCGTCCTCGGCGCGGCCCGCAGCATCTATCAGCGGGCCGGGTTCGAGCTGGTCACCGAGTCGGCGCACCACAGCTTCGGGCAGGACCTGGTGGGTCAGGACTGGCGGCTGGCCCTGTGATGCCGCGGGCATTGCGGGCAGGGATGAGGGGACCGACGACGATGGCGTGAACGATGAGGAGGAGCCCAGGCATGGTCAGCACGGGCAACACGCACGGCACCACCCCCGCGATGCGCTTCGCGTTCTCCACCCTCGGTGTGCCCGGGATGCCGGTGGCGGACGTCCTGCGGCTGGCCACCGATACCGGGTATCAGGGGGTGGAGCTGCGGGCCCATCCGGAGGAGCCGGTGCATCCGCTGATCGGGATGCGGGAACGGGCCGCGGTGCGCCAGCAGTTCGCGGACGCCGGGGTCGAGATCCTGGCCGTTGCCGGATACGCCCAGGTCGCCGCGGCCCGGGATACGGCCGGCGAGGAGGAGCTGGCGCAGGAGCTGAGCGAGCTGGTGTGGCTCGCCGCCGATCTGGGGGCGCCGTATGTCCGGGTCTTCCCCGGCGGCGGGGAGCGCCCGGCGGCGGAGGCGGACGCGGATGCCGCGCGCCGGCTCGCCGCGGTGGCCCCGCTCGCGGCCGAACGGGGCGTCCGGGTCCTGCTGGAGACCCATGACTCGCACCGTACGGGCGCGGCCGCCGCCCGGGTGCTGGGCCCCGTGGGCCATCGCCAGATCGGGGCCCTGTGGGATGTGCTGCACAGCTGGCTCGGCGGCGAGGAGCCGGCCGACACCCATGCCGCGCTCGCCCCGCATCTGGGCTATGTCCAGGTCAAGGATGTCGCCTCGGCCGAGGACCGCACGCCGCTCCCGCTCGGTGCCGGCGCGGTGCCGCTGGCGGCCGTCCTGGGCCCCCTGGGCCAGGACCCCGCAGGCGCCCATGGCCCGGTGCCGGCCCCCGAGGGCACCTATGACCAGGGCGCGGGCGGCTGGCTGTGCTGGGAGTACGAGAAGCGCTGGTATCCCCGGGCGGCCGGGCTCCCCGCCCTGCTGGCCCCGGGCCGCGCCCACCTCCAGCGGCTCCTGGACGGGCCCGCCGCCTCCTGAGCCGGGACGTCGCCGGACGGACCGCCCCGGACGTGGCCGACCTCCACCGGATGTGGCCGACCTCCCCGGACGTGGCCGACCTCCCTGACGTGGCCGACCGCGCCCGGACCTGGCCGACCGCCCCCGGACGGGCCCGTTCGCCCGGCCCCGGAGGGCGGCGGCCGACGCCCCATCACACATCCCCGGCCGCCGCGCAATAGCTGGGCGCCACCACGGATCGAGTCATTGACCGACAATAGTTTTCCGGCTATCCGTGTCTCCTTGGAAGTTTCCTTCAATGAGCCGAGGAAGCCCTCCGGAAGGAGCGCAGATGCACTCCAGACGTACCCTCCTGACCACCGCGGCCGCCGCGGCCGCCGCGGCTGCGGGCGCGGGTGCGGGTGCCGGCCCCGCGCACGGCACGGCCCCCGCCATCGGACACCGGCCCGCCGTCCCCGCCCCGCCCGCCGCCACCCGGGCCCGGCTGCGCCGCCTCATCTCCCGTATGACTCCGGAGGAAAAGGTCGGCCAGCTCTTCGTCATGCGGGTCTACGGGCACTCCGCCACCGACCCCGACCCGGCCGATGCCGCCGCGAACCAGAAGGAGATCGGGGTCGCCAACGCCGCCGAGCTGATCGCCAAGTACCACGTCGGCGGCATCATCTACTTCGGCTGGGCGCACAACACCCGTGAGCCGCACCAGATCGCCGATCTCTCCAACGGCATCCAGAAGGCCGCCGCCGCCCAGCGGCTCCCCGTCCCGGTGCTGATCTCCACGGACCAGGAACACGGCATAGTGGCCCGCGTCGGCGCGCCCGCGACGCTCCTTCCCGGGGCGATGGCGCTCGGCGCGGGCGGCTCCCGCGACGATGCCCGTACGGCGGCCCGGATCGCCGGCGAGGAGCTGTTCGCCCTGGGCATCCGGCAGGACTACGCGCCGGACGCCGATGTCAACGTCAACCCCGCCAACCCGGTGATCGGCGTGCGCTCCTTCGGCGCGGACCCGCAGGCCGTGGCCCGTATGGTCGCCGCCGAGGTGAAGGGCTATCAGGGCGCCGGGATCGCCTCCTGCGCCAAGCACTTCCCCGGTCATGGCGACACCGACACCGACAGCCATGTCGGACTGCCGTACATCCACCACAGCGCCGCGGAGTGGGAGCGGCTGGACGCCCCGCCCTTCCGGGCCGCGATCGCCGCCGGGATCGATTCGATCATGACGGCGCATATCGTCGTCCCCGCCTTCGACCCGAGCGAGGACCCGGCCACCCTCTCCCGCCCCATCCTCACCGGCATTCTGCGCGAACGCCTCGGCTACGACGGTGTGGTGGTGACGGACTCCCTCGGGATGGAGGGCGTCCGGGTGAAGTACGGCGACGCCCGGGTGCCGGTGCTCGCCCTCCAGGCCGGTGTCGACCAGCTGCTGAACCCGCCGGACCTCTCCGTCGCACACGGTGCCGTCCTCACCGCGCTCAAGGAGGGCGAGCTGACCGAGCGGGACCTCGATGCGAAGCTGATGCGCATCCTGCTGCTCAAGGAGCGGCGCGGACTCTTCAAGGACCCGTACACCACCCACCAGGCCGTGGACCGGGTGGTCGGCACCCGCGGTCACCTCGCCACCGCCGACCGGATCGCGGACCGCACCACCACGCTGCTGCGCAATGACACCGGCATCCTGCCGCTGTCCCGGCGCCGGGAGCGCAGGGTGCTGGTGGCGGGCGTCGACGCGGCCGCGCCGTCCGGGACCGGCGGTCCGCCCACCACGGTGCTGGCGCGGGCCCTCACCGAGCTGGGCTTCACGGCCACCGCCCTGTCCACGGGTCTGACGCCGACCCAGCAGCGGATCGATGAGGCGGTGGCGGCGCTCGGCGAGCGGGACGCGGTGGTGGTGGCCACCTACAACGTGACCGCGGCCTCGGGCCAGCGGAAGCTGGTCGACGCGCTCCTCGCCACGGGCAAACCGGTGGTGCAGCTGGCGGTCCGCAACCCTTATGACATCGCCCACCTGGACGGTGTCAGGGCGGCCCTGGCGAGCTACTCCTGGACGGATGTGGAGCTGCGGGCGGCGGCCCGGGTGATCGCCGGCCGGCGGGATCCGGCGGGCAGACTGCCCGTCCCGATAATGCGCGCCGACGCCCCGACCCGGGCGCTCTACCAGATCGGCCACGGGCTGACGTACTGAGCCGGGGCCGGAGACGCACCTGGTGCACCTGGTGCACTCCCCCGGTCACGGACCCGGCGCGCTCCCCCGGTCTCGGGGAGCGCGCCGGTCTTGTGCTGTCACCTCACCGCGGCCGCGGGGCGCTTCTGCCCCACGGCCGCGGCGGACTCAGGGCCGCAGCAGCGGCATCCGCCGGACCTCCTGCTTGTCCAGCTTCTTGTTGTCCGGGGCCAGCTGGGTGGGCTTGCCGTCCGGGGCCTGGACACCGGCCCAGTCGAGCAGCTCGGCGGTGGCCTTGGTGCGGTCGGCCTCCTTCAGCTTCGCGATGTTCGAGCCGTGGTTGCCGCCGGGCACGGTGAAGACATACGCGTCCCGGGCGCCGCCCTTGGCGACCTCGAAGTGCTCCGAACTCCACGGGTCGTACTCGCCGTTGACGAACATCATCCGCTGCGCACGGTGCCGCACCCAGCGGTCGACGTCGGGCATCGCGCGCCGGTCGAAGCGCATCGGGATGTCCTTCGGCACGAACGACCGGGAGTTGTTGATGCCGGGGTACTTCAGCAGGCCGGCCAGCTGCGGGTAGCCGTAGCCGGGCTCACCGAGCTGGGTGCCCGCCTGGTAGTAGTACGGCGTGTACGACTCCATGCCCTGGTCGGTGTAGCTGTCGAAGCCGCCGACCTTGTCCATCCACTTCCACAGCTCGTCGGTGGAGACGGTCGGCTTGGGAACCTCGGCACAGGCGGTCTCGGCCGGCTGGTACTGCCAGAACCCGAACACCAGGTCCGTGACCATGACTTCATAGGCCCGGTCCGCGTTGCCGACCTTGGTGAAGGTCTGCTTCTCCTTGTCGGACCAGTCCTGGAAGCGCTTGACCATCTCCCCGCGGCGCACCAGGGCCTCGCGCTCGATGGCGGTGAGGGCGGTGCGGCACTGCGCGGTCCCGACGGTCCGGAAGAACCGGTCGTACGCCGAGTCCTCGTCGTTGCGTACGTCATTGGGCGCGACATAGGCGACGGTGCCGTCCATGTCGTGCGGGAAGAAGCGGCGGTAGTACGTGGCGGTCATGCCGCCCTTGCTGCCGCCGGTGTCGATCCAGTTCTTGCCGTAGATACGGTGCAGCGCCCGGAAGATGCGGTGCTGGTCGTTGGCGGCCTGCCGGATGTCCAGCTTCTTCCAGTCGGTGGGCGAGGGCCGCGACGGGGTGAAGTACCGGTATTCCATCGAGACTTGGTTGCCGTCGATGATCTTGGTGGGTTCACTGCGGGACGGTGTGGTGCTCACGTTGTACCCGGAGGTGAAGAACACCGTCGGCCGGTTCACCGACTTGTGCAGCAGGGTCAGCCGCTGCTGGAAGGTCCCCTTCGAGGGGTGCCGGTGGTCAACCGGCTGGGTGTAGTTCAAAACGAAGTAGCGGTAGCCGTCGACCGGCTTTTCCTCTATGAGGCTCATTCCCGGGATCCCGAGGATCCGGTCCTTGATGTCCTCGGTCCGCGGCCCGGCGGCGGTAGCCGCCCCGGCCGGCGTGCTGCCGGCTCCCGCCGTGCCTATGAGCACCGCGAGCGACAGCAGCCATCTGGTGGCCTTGCGCATGCACCCTCCCCTTGGGATAGCAAAGGTCGGGCTGAACCTATCGGCGCGACGGGGGTGCCACCAGCCCTTGGCGCCGTTCGGCGGATCCACCGCCCTCCGCCGTCCCCTCGCTGCGGGGGCCCGCGCCCCTGCTGCGGACCCGTGGGGGGCCGTCCCCGGGCCGTCCCTGAGCCCGCCCCGGACCGGGCCCGGGGGCCCTGCGGACCGGCCTCGGGGACGGGGCAGCGCACAGTACGGGGCACGGCACCGGGCCCTCGGACCGCGGGCCTGAGGCTTCGTGCCTCAGCCCTCAGGCCGCGAGTTCCTCCTCCTCGCCCGTGAAGGTGCGCCACAGCTCCGCATAGCGGCCGTCGCGGGCCAGGAGCTGGGCATGGCTGCCGTCCTCGACTATCCGGCCGCGGTCGAGCACCACCACCCGGTCCGCGCGGGCCGCGGTGGTCAGCCGGTGGGCGACGACGAGGGTGGTACGGCGCCCGACGAGCCGGTCGGTGGCATGGTTGACGACCGCTTCGGTGGCCAGGTCCAGGGCCGCGGTGGCCTCGTCGAGCAACAGCACGTCCGGATCGACGAGTTCGGCCCGGGCCAGGGCCAGCAGCTGGCGCTGGCCCGCCGAGAGGTTGCGGCCGCGCTCGGCGACCTCGTGGAGGTAGCCGCCGTCGAGGGTGGCGATCATCGCGTGGGCGCCGACGGCCCGCGCGGCGGCCTCCACCTCGGCGTCGGTGGCGTCCGGCCGGCCGTAGGCGATGGCGTCGCGGACGGTGCCGGTGAAGAGGTAGGACTCCTGGGGGACCACACCGAGGCGCCGGCGGTAGCCGGTCAGGTCCAGCTCACGCAGATCGGTGCCGTCGACCCGGACGGCGCCCGAGGACGGGTCGTAGTACCGCGCGACCAGCTTGACCAGGGTGGACTTGCCGGCGCCGGTCTCGCCCACGAAGGCCACGGTCTGGCCGGCCGGGATGGTCAGCGCGATACCGGCCAGCGCCGGCTCCTCGCCCTCGCCGTAGTGGAAGTGCACATCGTCGAAGGCGACGTCACCGCGCAGTGCGGGCACCTCGCGGGGCCGCTCGACGGCCGGGGTGGTGGTCGGCTCGCGCAGCAGCTCCTGGATCCGGCCGAGCGAGACGGACGCCTGCTGGTAGCCGTCGAAGACCTGGGAGAGCTGCTGGACGGGCGCGAAGAACAGATCGATGTAGAGCAGGTAGGCGACCAGCGCACCGGCGGTGAGGGTCTCGGAGCCGACCCGGCCGGCGCCGACGATCAGCACCAGCGCCGCCGCCACGGACGACAGCAGCTGGACGAAGGGGAAGTAGACGGATATCAGGAACTGGCCGCGGACCCGGGCCCGGCGGTAGGCGTCGCTGCGGGCGGCGAACCGCTCCGCGCCCTTCCGCTCGCGCCGGAACGCCTGGACGATCCGCAGTCCGGCCACGTTCTCCTGGAGGTCGCCGTTGACCACACTGATCCGCTCGCGGGCCAGCTCGTATGCCTTCACGCTCTGCTTGCGGAAGAAGTACGTGCCGACGATCAGCGGCGGGAGGGTGGCGAAGACGACCAGGGCCAGCTGGAGGTCGATGGCCAGCAGCGCGACGAGTATGCCGAAGAAGGTCAGCATCGAGACGAGGGCGGTGACCAGCCCGGTCTGCAGGAACGTGGACAGGGCGTCCACATCCGTCGTCATCCTCGTCATGATCTTGCCGGTCAGTTCACGCTCGTAGTAGTCGAGCCCGAGGCGCTGCAGCTGCGCGAAGATCTTGAGGCGGAGGGAGTAGAGGATCCGCTCGCCGATGCGTCCGGTCATGCGGTTGCCGCCGATCTGCGCGGCCCACTGGGCCAGCACCACGACCAGGGCGATGGCGGCGGCCGTCCAGACACCGATCAGCGCGCCGCGGCGGACACCCTCGTCGATGCCCTGCCGGATCAGGACCGGCAGCAGCAGCCCGGCGAGGGCGTCCAAGGCGACCAGCGCCAGCGCGAAGGCCAGCGGGCCGCCGAAGCCGTCCAGCAGCCGGCGCAGGCCGTAGGAGCGCTCGGGGCGCACGGCCTGGTCCTCGTCGACGTCCGGGGTGTCCGTCGCGGGTGGCAGCGCGGCGACCTGGGCGAGGAGTTCGGGCGTCGGGGGCAGTCCGGCCATCGCGGCGCCGATGCCGGGCCCGGCCGCGGCGGCTGCGCGGGCCGCCATCCCGGCTCCGCCCGCCTCGGCCTCCTGCTCCCGGCGGACCCACAGTTCGGGGGTGATCGTGCCGTCCGCGCCGGCCCGGCCCGTCGCGCCGTCCCGCATCCCGTCAGGCCCGTCGGTGTCCGGCGCCAGGTTCCGCTCCAGCAGCCCGTCGGCGGTGCATGCGCCGTCGGCGGTGCCGGCCAGGGCACCGGCCGGGTCCCGCTCGACGCCGCCCAGCTCCTCCGGGTCGGTCAGCAGCCTGCGGTAGAGCGGACAGCGGTCTTCCAGCTCCTCCTGGGTGCCGAGGTCGACCAGCCGCCCGCCGTCGAGGACGGCGACCCGGTCGGCGAGCGCCAGGGTGGAGGCGCGGTGGGCGATGAGCAGGGTCGTACGGCCCGCCATGACGCCGCGCAGCGCCTCGTGGATCTCGTGCTCGACCCGGGCGTCGACCGCCGAGGTCGCATCGTCCAGCACCAGCAGCCGGGGGTCGGTGAGGATGGCGCGGGCCAGGGCGACGCGCTGGCGCTGGCCGCCGGACAGGGTCAGCCCCTGCTCGCCGACCTTGGTGTCATAGCCCTCGGGCAGCGCGGAGATGAAGCCGTCGGCCTGGGCGGCGCGGGCCGCGGCACGCACCTGCTCGTCGGTGGCGTCCGGATGGCCGTAGGCGATGTTGTCCCGGACGGAGTCGGAGAACAGGAAGCTGCTCTCGGGGACCAGGCCGATCGCGGCCCGCAGCGACCCCAGGGTCAGCTCGCGCACATCGTGGCCGCCGACCAGGACCCGGCCGGCGGAAACGTCGTAGAAGCGCGGCAGCAGCAGCGAGACCGTGGACTTGCCGCTGCCGGACGTGCCGACCACGGCGACGGTCTCACCGGCCTCGATGCGCAGGGAAAAATCCGCAAGGACGGGGCGGGCGGCGGCCGGGGCGCCCTGGGCGGGCACGGCGCCCCCGCCCTCGTGCAGCGGCGCGTACCCGAACGTCACCCGGTCGAACTCGACGGTGGCCGGGGATTCGGCGGGCAGCTCGTGCGCATCGGGCCGCTCGGCGATCGAGGGCTCGGTGTCGATCAGCTCGTAGACCCGCTCCACACCGGCCCGTGCCTGCTGGCCGACGGTCAGCATCATCGCCAGCATCCGGACCGGGCCGACCAGCTGCGCCAGATAGGTGGAGAAGGCGACGAAGGTACCGAGGGTGACCTGCCCCTGGGTGGCCATCCAGCCGCCGACGGCCAGCATCGCGACCTGGCCGAGCGCGGGTACGGCCTGCAGCGCGGGGGTGTAGCGGGCGTTGAGGCGGACCGTGCGCAGCCGCCCGGCGAACAGCCGGCGGCTGACCTCGCGCAGCTTGCCGGTCTCCTGCTCCTCCTGCCCGAAGCCCTTGACCACCCGCACACCGGACACCGCGCCGTCCACGACACCGGCCACGGCCGCCGCCTGTCCCTGGGCGTACCAGGTGGCGGGGAAGAGGCGGGCGCGGCTGCGATGGGCGATGAACCACAGGGCGGGGGCGACGGCCAGCGCGACGACGGTGAGCAGCGGCGACAGCACCGCCATCACGACCAGCGAGATCACGAACAGCAGGACGTTCCCGATCATCATCGGGAGCATGAACAGCAGGCCCTGGATCAGCTGGAGGTCGCTGGTGGCACGGCCGACGACCTGGCCGGTGCTCAGCTCGTCCTGCCGCCGGCCGTCGAGCCGGGCGATCGCGCCGAACATCCGGATCCGCAGATCGTGCTGGATGTCCAGGGCGAGCCGGCCGCCGTAGAAGCGGCGGATGTAGGTGAGGACGTAGACCACGACCGCGGCCACGACCAGCAGGGCGGCCCAGGGGCCGAGGGCGCGCTCGTGCCGCACGATGACATCGTCGATGATCAGCTTCGGTACGAGCGGGACCAGGGCCAGCACGGCCATCCCGGCGAGCGAGGAGCCGAGGGCCAGCAGCACATCCGTCCGGTACTGCCAGCAGTCGCGGATCAGCCGCCGCGCCCAGCCCACTCGTTCCGTGTCCGTCCCCGCCACCCGGTGCCTCCCGCCCTTCGACACTTGTCGACGGCACCAACACCGCGCGGCCCGGATTTCATCCCGCTGTCACAAACTTCTGTGCGAGTCCCGCCCCGTTCGGTGGACGGCCCCGCCCCGGCACGGCGGACGGCCCCGCCCCGGGTGGTCCGGGACGGGGCCGTCGCCCATGGGTGCGGCGGGCTACTTCCCCCGCTCCCCCGCCGGCTCCTTCACCCGCTCCACGGTCAGCTCCGAAATGCCCGGATGCGGCTTGGGCTTCCCGTCGGCGGCCGGGGTCCGGTCGCCGGTCACCGTGACCCGGACGTACCGGGCCGGGGTACGGCCCGCGTATCCGGTCCCCGTCCAGTGCTTACCGTCCTGGGAGACCTGGACGTTGTAGGACTTGGGCCGGGTCGTGTTCCAGTGCGGGGTGATCTGGCCGACGCGGGTGGTCCGGCCGAGGTCGACGGTGAGGGTGCCGGTGGCGGCGTTGGGCACCCAGGCCGTGGTGCCGTTGCCGTCCACCGCGGCGCCCGCGTAGAGACCGGGCTCCTCCGAGGTCGCCGTGGCCGGGGTGCACCGGGCCGCGTTCGAGGTCGCCGCCAGATCCGGGCGGCGGGTCTTGAGGACGGCGGGCACGCCCCGGCTGACGATCTTCTCGCCCTCCGGCGACTCGATCCGCATCGGCGCACCGGCGGTCAGCCGCACGGTGGTCTGGTGCGCGCCGATCGCGATGTCATAGGTCCGGCCCTGCCAGTGCAGCCCGCGCAGGGTGACGCCCTCGGAGAGCTGCGGCGGCAGCATCGGGTCGAGACGGACCCGGTCCTCGCGCAGCCGCAGCCCCGTCAGCCCGTGGGTGAAGGTCTGCAGGAAGCCGCCCTTGCCGGTGAGGAAGTCCTGGGCGGGCTTGCCGGCGTGCGGGTCGGTGGCGCCGGCCTTGTCGCCGCGCGCCTCGGAGAACTGGTCGAACGGCCCGCGGACGAACGGCTTGATGGACCGCAGCAGGTAGGTGTACGTGGAGCAGCCGGCCTCGCCGATCCCGGCGGCGTCGATGGCGTGCACCGAGTCCGTCATGGCCGGGCCGTCCGGGTCGGTGTGCCCGGCGTAGAAGTCCAGCGTGCGGGTCGCCTGCGCCTGCGACATCGGCCATTCCAGCGGGTACATCAGCAGCACGGTGTCGGCCTGCTTGATGGTCGTGCCCTTGTACCCGGCGTACTGCTCGAAGACCTTCTTCTTGCTGTCGTAGGGGATGCGCAGTTTGTCGGCGATGGTCTTCCAGGAGGCCGGTGCCTTCTCGCCGAGGATCGCGGCGACGCGGCCGGCGTGCCGCAGCGCGGTGGCGGCGCCGGCGTTGGTGAACACCCCGTCGTTGACGCCGTTGCTGTACTCGTCAGGTCCGGCGACGTTCTTGACGGAGTAGCTGCCGTCGGCGTTACGGGTGGCCCGTGAGGCCCAGAATTCGGCGATGCCCTTGAGGACCGGCCAGCCGCGGGACTTCAGCCAGGCGGTGTCCTTGGTGGCGAGGTAGTACTGCCAGGTGGCGAGGGAGATATCGCCCATGAGGTGGTTCTGGGTCTTGCAGTGCGGCGGGTCCCAGCTGTGGCACTCGTTCCACAGATCGCCCTTGCTGCCGCTGGTCCAGGAGTAGAACAGCCCGTCGTAGCCGAGCTTCCTGGCGTTGGCTGCGGCCCCGGCCCGGGTCTTGTAGCGGTAGTCGACGATCGACCTGGCGAGTGCGGGGTGGGCGGCGAGCAGGCCCGGGTACATCCAGGTCTCGGCGTCCCAGAAGATCTCGCCGGCGTAGTTGTCGCTGGTCAGGCCGGTGGGGCCGATGCTGTTGCGGTTGCCGGCGCGGGTGTTGGCCAGCAGCCCGTACTGCGCCGAGCGGACCCAGGACTGCAGGTCCCGCCGCCCCTTGACCTCGATGTCGCTGCGCCACAGCCGCTGCCAGGCGGCGGTGTGCCGGGCGAACAGGGCGTCCCAGCCGCGGTCGGCGGCCCGGCGCGAGGCGGCGTCGGCGGCGGCGCGCGGGGAGCCGGAGGTGAGCGCGGTGTCCACACCGACGTACTTGGTCAGCTCGTACGAGCGGCCGCTGCGGACCGGGAAGGACACCCGCTGCCGGTTGCTGAGCGTGTCCGTCCCCGCCGCCTGCCGGGGCGGGCCGGCCTGTACCCCGGGCCCGGTGCGCAGGGTGGACGCCACCGCACCCTCGGTCTTCGTCCCGTCCGTGCGGAACCCGACGTCCATGGTGCGGCCGGTGCCCTTGCCACCGGCCTCCTTACCGCCGGTCTCCTTGCCACCACCAGCTTCCTTACCGCCGGCCTCCTTGCTGCCGGCCTCCTTCCCGCCGGTCTCCTTCCCGCCGGTCTCCTTCCCGCCGGTCTCCTTGCCGCCCGTGGCGGGCCCGCCCGCGGACGGTGTCATCCGGCGGGCGCCGCGGCCGTCGAGGCCGTCGGTGACCGCGGCCGAGCCGCTCCAGTGGGGCATCATCCGCAGGCGTACGGCGCCGGTGTGGGCGTCGTTCCGGTCGGCGAGCACGTCGTAGACCAGGTCGGTGGCGCGGCCGTCGGCAGCGGTCCAGGTCAGCGACGTACGGACGAATCCGCAGCGCAGGGAGAGCGTCTGGCGGTAGTGCGAGATCCGGCCGGGCGCGGTGGCGGAGGAGAAGGTGTCGGGGTGCGCGCCACCGGTGGCGACGTCGAGGGTGGTCCAGGTGGGGATCGCGGCGATGGCCTGCCGGCCCTTGAGGTTCTTGGGCCCCTTGGCGTACAGCCCGGAGACGAACGAGCCGTCGTATTCGGGTGTCTTCAGCGGCCAGCCGGTCTCACCGCCGGGTGCCGCGTAGCCGGTGCCGTTGGGCGGTACCCGCTGTCCGAGGTAGCCGTTGCCGACGAAGGCGTGGTGGCTGTCCTTGGGGTCGATTCGGGTGGCGGTGGCGGTCCAGCCGTCACTGTCGTCGCCCTTCATGCAGGGCCCCTGTGCGGAGCCGGCCGGTTCCGGTGCCGGGGTGGGCGCCGAGGCGGAGGCCGATACGGGCGCGAGGACCGCGATCAGAGCGGTGGCGAGCAGGGGGGCGACCAGCTTCCGGGAGCGTGGCGCGGCGGTCCCGGCCGGTCGCTGCGCGGGACGCTGCGGCGGCCGGTCCACGGGGTGCTGTGCCGAAGGATTCATGGTTCTCCGTCGTCTGTGCGCGGTCCGTGCCGCGTTCGGGCAGCACGGACTCACCATGGACATCATCAGGCCCCCGCCTGCACGGCACCCTAGGACGATTCCGCCGTCCGGGTCACGGGATCGGCGCGGCCGACTTCCGTCCGCTCCCGCCGGGACACCCCCGATTGGTCAACAAGGCCCTCGATACGGCACACTTTTAGACTGACCAGTCAGATCAAAAGGGGAGGGGTGTCGGTGAACACCACCCGCCAGGGGGCGGCGGTCAACGCCACGGGCATTGGAGTGGAGGGCCCACGGGGCTGGGCCTTCAGAGGTATCGGCATCACCGCGGAGCCGGGCACGCTGATCGCGGTCCAGGGCCCCTCCGGCTCCGGCCGCACCTGTCTGCTGCTGGCCCTCACCGGCCGGATGCGGATCACCGAGGGCGAGGCGACGGTCGCCGGGCACCACCTGCCCAAGCGGATGGGGACGGTGCGCGGCCGTACCGCCCTGGCGCACGTACCGGGCGTCGCCGACCTCGAACCCGCCCTCACGGTCGGCGAACACCTCAAGGAACAGGCCCTGTTGGGCCACCGTGTCAAGGGCTCCCAGAGCGCCTCGCTCCCCTGGGGCAAGCGCCACAAGGAGGCCACCCGGGCCCGGGTCGACAGCGCCCTCGCGGCCGCCCGGCTCGACCCCGGCACCCTCCCCAAGGGCCTGCGGACGGCCGTGCGCGATCTGGAGCGGATCGAGGCGCTGCGGCTCTCCGTCGCGCTCGGGCTCATGCACGGCCCGCAGCTGCTGGCCGTCGACGATGTGGACCTCAAGCTCGCCGACGCCGAACGCACCCAGGCCTGGCAGCTGCTGCGGGACCTCACGCGCGAGGGCCTCACCGTCGTGGCCGCCGGCGACGGCGCACCGGCGGACGCACTGACCGTCAGCACCTCGCGGACGGACACCGAAGCCGCCGACCCCACCCCCACCCCCGTCCAGGACGACACCCACACCCCCGAGGAGGAAGCAGCGCATGCGTTCGCCGAGACTGGCCGCGCTTGAGCTCAGGCGGTTCGGCAGGGGCAAGCTGCCCCGGCTGGGCCTGGTGGCCCTGACGCTGATCCCCCTGCTCTACGGAGCCCTTTACCTGTGCTCCTTCTGGGACCCCTACAGCCGCCTGGACAAGATCCCGGTGGCCCTCGTCAACGACGACCGGGGCGCCACCACGGGCGGCAAGTCGATCCACGCGGGCGACGACCTGTCCGAGAACCTCAAGGACAGCAAGAAGTTCCACTGGGAGGACGTCAGCGCCGCCGACGCCGCCAAGGGTGTGGAGAACGGCACGTACTACCTCTCGCTGACCGTCCCCAAGGACTTCAGCAAGCGGATCGCCTCCAGCTCCGGGAAGACCCCGCAGACCGGCGCGCTCCAGGTCCGGACGAACGACGCCAACAACTACGTCGTCGGCTCGATCTCCAAGACGGTCTTCTCCGAGGTCCGCGCCAAGACCTCGGCCACCTCGTCGCGGGCCATGCTCGACAAGATCTTCATCTCGTTCTCCGATCTGCACGACAAGACGGCCGAGGCGGCGGACGGGGCCGGGAAGCTCGATGACGGCCTCGGCACCGCCAAGGACAAGACCGGCGAACTGGCCGACGGCCTCGGCAAGCTGGACAAGGGCGCGGGCCGGATCAGCCAGGGCGCGGCAGAGGCCGCCACGAAGGCCAGGCAGCTGAGCCTGGGCGCGCGCAAGGTCTCGGACGGTACCCAGCAGCTCGCCGACAAGGTCCACGGCATCGCCAGGAAGGACCTCCCCTACCTCCGCGAGCACGGCAAGGACATCGGCCGCAAGGCACAGATCGTCGCCGACCTCACCGAGCAGCTCGACGAGGACCTCGGCAAGCTGCCGGGGGACTCCGCCAGGGCCGCCCAACAGGCGCGGGAGAACGCCGACAACGCCGCGGACCTCTACCGGGAACGCTGCAACAGCCTCGTCGACACCGACCCCGACTGCCCCAAGCTGAAGGCGATCGCGGACGGCAGCGCCCTCGCCGCCGACACGGCGGAGAAGGTCAGCGACACCGTCGCCCACACGGACTTCGGGCAGCTGCGCACCAAGGTGCGGGAGCTGCACCACGGTGCCGCGATGGTCGCCGAGGAGGCACCGGGCATCGCGAACCGGGCCGACAAGGCAATCGGCCAGATCAACCAGCTCAACGCGGGCGCCCACAAGGTCTCCCAGGGCGCCGGGCTGTTCGCCGACGGCATCGGCACCCTCGCCGACGGCGCCGGCAAGCTCCACAGCGGTCTGGGTGTCGCCAAGGACGGCGCCGACAAGCTCACCGGCGGCCTCTTCAAGCTCAAGGACGGCAGCAACCAGCTGTCCGACGGGCTGCACAGCGGCGTCTCCAAGATCCCCGACTACAACAAGAAGGACCGGGACACCCGCACCGAGGTGATGGCCGACCCGGTCGAGCTGGCCGCCAAGTCGCTGCACAAGGCGCCCAACTACGGCACCGGTCTGGCGCCGTACTTCATCCCGCTCTCCCTCTGGGTCGGCGCGATGGTCGCCTTCATGCTGCTCCAGCCGCTGGGCAAGCGCGCACTGGCCGCGGGCGCCCCGGGCTGGCGGATCGCCCTCGGCTCATGGCTGCCGGCCTATGCCATCGGCGTCGTGCAGGTGCTGGCGCTGATGGCCGTGCTCCACTGGGGGCTCGGCCTGGAGATGGCCCGCACGGCCGGCACCGTCGGCTTCCTGCTGCTGGCCACGGCCTGCTTCACCGCCATCATCCAGCTGCTGGGCGCGTTCTTCGGACCGGCCGGCCGAGTGCTGACCCTGGTCGTCCTGATGCTCCAGCTGACCTCGGCGGGCGGCACCTACCCGGTGCAGACCAGCCCCGGTTTCTTCGCCGCCATCCACCCGTTCCTGCCGATGAGTTACGTGGTCGACGGCCTGCGCCGGCTGATCACCGGCGGTGACCTCGCCATCGTGCAGCAGGGCTGTGTGGTCCTGGTGGTCTTCACCCTCGGCGCGCTGGCCCTCACCGCCCTCGCGGCGCGCAGCCGGCAGGTGGTCCGGATGAAGGACCTGCATCCGGAACTCAGCCTGTGAGCGTCCCCACGGGCCGAAGGGGCGGTGCCGGCCACGGCACCGCCCCCGGGGCCGTCCCCGCCGCCCGCCGTACCTCGACCCGCCGCCGCCTCTTCGACGCCGCCGTCACCCTCATCGCGGAACAGGGCTTCTCCGCCACCACCGTCGACGAGATCGCCGACCGCGCCGGCGTCGCCAAGGGCACCGTCTACTACAACTTCGCGAGCAAGAACGTCCTCTACGAGGAGCTGCTGCGGGACGGCATCGATCTGCTCGCCGACTCACTGCGCCGGGCCGCCGACGCCACGGCGGACCGCGGCGGCACCCGGGTCGACGCCCTGGACGCGATGATCCGGGCCGGTCTGGACTTCATCGCCTGCTCCCCCGCCCTCATCCAGCTCTACGTCGCCGAACTCTGGCGCACCAACCGCACCTGGCGCGACACCCTCACCTCCGTACGCGGCCGGGCCCAGGCCGTCGTCGAGGACGTCCTCCGGGACGCCGTGCGGACCGGGGAACTCTCCGACGAGCTCGATATCCCGCTCACCGCCTCCGCCCTCCTCGGCATGGTCCTGGTGGCCGCCCTCGACTGGCAGTCCTTCCAGCCGGACCGCTCGGTCGAGGACGTCCACGCGGCGCTGTCGCGGCTGCTCCAGGGGCGGGTGGGGGCGGGCGCCGGCCAGGTCCGGGGCGGGGCGTAGTTCCGGCGGGTGGCGGTCAGGTCCGGGACGAGGCCTGGGCCGGACAGTCCGTAGTTCCGGTGGCCCTCCCGCAAGGAGCCCTCAGGAGTTCGGGAGCTCAGATGACTGGGCCTGGGCTGGGATGGGACTGGGACTGGGGCCGCAATGGGGCCGGGGCTGTGGGGCCGGGGGCCGGGGCCGGACCTGGGGCCGGACCTGGGGCTGTTGGGGCCTGGGGCTGGGACAACACAGCCAGGACGCGTCCAACGGGGCGGCGTGGATCAGCGGCCTCCGCCGATCCACGGGCGCCAGGCAACCCGGCGTGCGCCCCAGCGCTCCCGCCGCGCACCCCCCAAAACCCCGTGGCGTCCTCTAGGTTGAGCGTGCGTCGCCGCCCCGGCCCTGCCTCACCGCACGGCCCGGCCCGGCACCACAGCCCGGACTCACCACACGGGAGGGACCGCCATGACGGACCCCGCATCCGAGAGCACGGACCACGGCACGGGCGCGAACGCCACCGGGAACGCCGCCTGGAACGCCGCCGGAAACCCCGGCGCGCCACCGCCGCTGCCACCGCCCTTCCCCCCGGGTACCGTCCCCGGCGGCCGACCCGCAGCCGCCGCACCCCAGGCCGTGCCGACCACCCCCGAAGAGGCGCTGGAAATCGGCCGGGGCCACTACCCGCCCGTCGGCTCGCCCGGCGGCCCGGCCTCCCTCTTCGTGCATGAATTCGACCTCGGCTACCTGATCCACGCCGGCTGGCCGGCCCCGGCGGACCCAACGGCCCCACCCGCGAATCCCGGCGGCAGCCACCTCGTCATCTCCAAGACCGACGGCGAGGTGACCGCGGTCCCCAACTTCCCGCCGGAGTCGGCCGTCGAGGTATACCGCCAGTGGCACCGCCCGAGCACCTCCCCCTGACAGGCCCCGCGCCCCGGCCGCACCCCTCAGGCAGCACCCGCGCCTGACGCCCCATCGGGCATGAACGCGTGGGGACAGGTGGGGACACCTGGGGACACGCAGGGACACATATGCCGCCATTGGTAACACCCTTGTGACAGTCAGCTCCTTGAGTTGATAAGGCCGTACAGCACTAAACTTTGTTGAACGTTCTGCGGTACGTGACGACGAGCAGGAACGGGGGACGCTGTGGCCGGAAATGGCCTGCAGGCAGACATTCCGTCACTGAAGTCAGGTGGCCAGGACTTCACCGGCGTCGGACAGCGCTATCAGTCCGCGGTGGAGAAGCTGAAGAACGCGCTCACCGGTCTGGAAGGCAAAGACACCCCGCCATGGGGTGATGACGAGATCGGCGAGAAGTTCGGCGTGGTCTACGAGGGCCTGCGCGACGGCATGTACGAGTCGATGGGGCATCTGGCCGCCAAGCTCCAGGAGATCGGCGGCGCCCTGAAGACCATGGCCGACAACCACCAGGCCGACGAGGACTTCAACGACTCGCTGATGAAGCAGCACATCGCCAACGCCGAGGCGGAGGGCCAGAAGATCGTCGCCCTCAAGTCGCCGCACACCTGAGACGCAGCCCGCTCCAGAGCTCCACGACCGTCATCGTCGCTTCACGGCTTTACGGGGGATTGCCGCCATGTCGCTCATGCTTCCGGACTGGCTCGAATGGGTCCTTGAGATGCTCGGCTACGACTGGCCGACGGGCGACGAAGACAAGATGAACGAGTCCGCCGATCACTGGCGGGCGTTCGCCGGCGCCGTCGAACAGCTGCAGTCCGAAGGGGTCTCCGCCGCCGGCAACGTGCTGTCGGCCAACTCCGGTGAGAGCATCGAGGGTTTCAGCAAGACCTGGGAGAAGTACTCGGGCAACGGCTCCGGCTACCTCGACGACGCCCGCACCGCCGCCGAGTTGATCGCGTTCGCGCTGGACGCCGGCTCCGTGGTCATCATCGGGATGAAAGTCGCGGTGATCGCCCAACTGGCGATCCTCGCGGCAGAGATCATCGCAGCTCAGGCGGCGGCTCCCTTCACCCTCGGCCTGTCCGAGATCGGCGCCGCCGCCGCCACCCAGGCCACCCGTCTGATCGTGCGCCGCATCCTCAAGGAAGCCCGTGAGGCGTTGGTCGAGGCGATCGTCGAGACGGTGAAGGAGCCGGCCGTCTCCGCGCTGGAGGCGATGATCTCCGACGCCATCGCGCAGGGCATGAACATGCACTTCGGGGCCCAGCAGGGCTTCGACGTGGGCCGCAGCGCCAAGACCGGCGCCGAAGCGGGCGTGGACGCGCTGAAGAACTCCGGCCAGACCTTCGCCGAGTCCCTGCGCGACGGCGCAGGCGGCAGAGCGGGCCACCACGCCCGCAGCGGCCTCGACCACGCTGCCGGACGGGGCGGGAGCGAGGACAGCGGCGGAGACGGCGGGGGCACGAGCGAGTCCAGCGGCTCCGGGAGCGGGAGCAACTCCGTAACGGGGAGCAACTCCGTAACGGGGAGCAACTCCGCGAGCGGCAGCGGCAGCGGCAGCGGAGACGGTGGGGGTTCGGGGAGCAGGTCGGGGGCCGGGAGCGGTTCCGGCAGCGGGTCGGGGAATGCGTCGGGGAACGGGGCGGGGAGCGCGTCCGACGGTGGCGGGGCGGGCACCGACAGCGGGTCGGGGTCCGGAGCGGGGGCCGGGTCCGGCGCCGGTGAGTCGAGTGGCGGCGGCAGCGGCTCGGGCGGCGGCAGCAGCGGCTCCGGCGGCCCGTCACATGCCCCGCGCGCCGGGGATTCCGGCGCGGGTACCGGCTCCGGCAGCAGCCCCTCCACCACGGCCGACAGCTCCGCCCCCGGCCCGGACGGCAACCGCAACACGCCCCAGGCCCAGCCCCTGCCACCCCCGGACCAGCGCACCGCCTTCGACGAGGGGTACACGGGCGGCAACGACCACAACCCGTACGGGGGCGCCACCCCCGGCCCTGACTCGGCCAGCACCACCCCCGAATCGGGCGGCCCCGGCCCGGACTCAGGCACCACGCCCGACTCCGGCGGCCCCACCCCGGACGCCGCCCGCCCGGACGCGGACGCGGCGAGCCCCCACCCCACCCCGGACAACTCCCCGGACGCCACACGCCCGGACGCCATCAGCACCCAACCGGCACCGGACAACACCCCCGACTCCGCCCGCCCGGACGCCATCAGCACCCAGCCGGCGCCCGACCACACCCCGGACTCGGCCCGCCCGGACCCGGACTCCCTCAGCACACAACCGGCCCCGGGCCCGTCCCTGCACCCCGACGGGGCACCGACGCCCGACTCCGGGACGACCCCGGACTCAGCCCCTGCCCCGGAGCCGGACCACTCCTCCTCCGCCGGCCAGTCCAACTCCCCCACCCCCGACGGGCCTTCCCATCCGGACCCGTCCCAGCAGCCACAGCAGTCGCCGCCCTCCCCCGACCCGGTGGCCGGCAACCCGCCCACCAACACCGACAACTCCCCCCACGGCGACAGCAACAGCGGTCACAGCGGCTCCCAGAACAACGGGGACAACTCCGCATCCGGCGCGGGCGGACGTCCCTCCACCCCGCAGGTGAGCGTGCCGTCCCAGGGCGCCCCGGTGCAGCACTCCTCCTCCGGCCCGCCCATCGGGCAGCGCGACCCGTCACCCGGCGACCCCATGCCGCAGGTGCGCGATGACGACGACACCACCGTCACCACCCAGTCCGCCGGCACCATGACGGCGCCGCCACCGACCCAGCACCCGGCGGACCCCAGCACCGGTGCGCCCTCCACCCCGCAACAGTCGCCGCAGAACACCCCGCAGAGCCCCGGCCCGATGATGGGCGCGCCCACTGCCGTGCCCCCGCAGGGCGGCCCGGCCACGCCCCACTCCGCCCCGCCACGCGGCGGCACACCGTCCAACGGCAACGCCTCCGCCCCCGCCAACCGCCGCCCCGACGGCTCCCAGGCCATCCACGACGCCACCCAACAACGCCGCCCCGAGCCGCCCCCGTACAACCCCCGTCTGGACGGCCCCCGCCCGGACCAGAACCGGCAAAACCAGCAGAACCAGCAAACCCCGCAGGGCGGCCAGTCACCCCAGGGCCAGCACCAAGCACCTCAAACGAACCAGCGCCCGGACACCACACGCCCGGACCAGCCGCGTCCCGACGCGACCCGCCCGGATACGCCGCGCCCAGACGCCCAGCGTCCACCGCAGCAGCAACCGCACGATCCCAACCAGCAGCGTCCGCAACAGCAACCGCCGCACCCCCAGCCGACACAGCAGCAACCCCATCGACCGGACCCGCGTCAGCAGCAGCCCCAGCACCAGCCGACGCAACAGCCGAACCGTCCGGACCCCCGTCAGCAACCGACGCTCCAGAGCCACCAGCCGCAGCCGCAGCCGCAGCCGCATTCACAGCCGACGAACCAGCAGCAACCGCAGCACCAGAACCAGCCCCAACAGCAACAACAACCCAACCAACAGCCCCATCACCAACCCCCGCCCCAGAACCACAACCAGAGCCAGAGCCAGAGCCAGAATCAGAACCAGCAGCCCCAGCACCAACAGCCTCAGCCCCCGCACCAACAGCAGCAGTCGGCGCCGCCCAACCACCCCCCGCGGCCGAGCCTCAACGACGTCCGGGCGAGCCTCAACCACCAGCCCAGCGGCCTGTATTCGCCGTTCCCGCACGACCAGCAGGCGCTGGAGAACACCTTCCCGCGCAACCCGGACGGCAGCCCGCAGCGCCATGCGGACCCCTTCCAGCCCTGGTCCCGCCTGCAGAACGACGGCGGCCCGACCGTCCCCGGCCGCTCCAACAACTGCGCCGACTGCACCCGCTCGTTCATGGAGTCCTGGTACGGCAACCCGCAGGTGTCGGCGCCCCGCACCTACGACAACGACGGCCACGGCGGGCTGGACCGGGTCAGCGGTGAGCGCGACGGCACCAGCAACATCCAGAACTGGGCCGGCACCAACTTCCGCCACTCCGGCCAGAACGCCCAGGACAGCTACCAGCGCATCGCCGACGAACTCCGTCAGTCCGGCCCCGGCTCGGCGTCCGCGGTCCTCGTCACCTGGCCCAAGAACCCCGACGGTAGCGGCGGCGGCGCCCACGTCTTCAACGCCGTCAACCACAACGGCCGGGTCGTCTGGGTCGACAGCCAGACCGGCCAGATCAGCCAACAGCCCCTCCACACCAATGCCGACGGCGTCTGGCACCTGACTCTGGACGCCGACCGCAAGCCCTTCGACCCCGCGGCCCACCAGAACCAACAGCCCCAGCAGAACCAGAACCCTCAGCAAAACAACCAGGGCCAGAACCACAACCAGGCCCAGAACCAAAGCCAGCCGCAACACCAGCCCCCGAGCCCGCAGCACACCCCTCAGCAGTCCCAGCACACCCCCCAGCAGTCCCAGAACACCCCCGGCCCCCACCCCACGGGCACCGGCCCCACCCCCGCCGGCTCCCTAGGCGCCGACCACCGCCCTCCGGAAAGCCCCTCGGGTACCGACAACAACCTCCCGCCGTCCGACCCGTCGGGCACCAAGCACCCGGCCGAGCACGATCTGTCCGGCCCGGACGCGAAAAAGCCGAAGACCGAGGCCTCCGTACCGGAGCAGGAGTCGAAGGACCATCCCTCCGAGGGGCCGTCGGCCCAGGATTCCGCGCAGGACCAGCCGAGCGCATCGGATGCGGCGCAGGATCAGGAGTGGGCCGACGCCGATGACAACGACGACAACTCCGCGGCGCCCCCGCGCGGTTCGACCCCGTACAACGAGAGCCAGAACGCGGATCACGAGCATTACGGAATTCTTCCGGACGAGGCACAACAGCACCTCCGTAACCGCAATGACGTGCATCAGGTCGACATGGAGCGGGTCTACGGCTTCATGGAGGACCTGGCCAACAACAGAAACAGTGAATTGCGGTCGGTGATCCAGGGGAGCGAGGCGGGAAACACCTTCAGCAAGAAGGATCTGGAGGACCGGCTCACCGGTTTCCGCGACCTCAACCGGAGCGAGCAGGCCGCCGTTGTCGGTGTCATCGCGCGTCTGAGCGTCGACTTCCACATGCAGCAGGGTGTCGCCGCGAGCCCGCATCGCCGTGAAGGTGACTACCCGCCCTACAAGTGGCGGGACCAGAACGAGCAGGACCAGAACCAACAGGACCAGCCCGAGCAGCACGGGACCGAACAGGACCAACCCGGGCAGGACCAACCCGGGCAAGACCAGACCGGCCAAGACCAGACCGGGCAGAACCAGACCGGGCAGGACGAGGCCGAGAAGCCCAAGATCAAGCGGGAAGCGCTGCGGGACCGCGACGTGAAACGCCAGGAGAACTGGGCGGGGGTGGAGGACCGGACCGCCTCCCGTTCCGCCGTGAAGCGCCAGAACGCAAAGATTCCCTTTGCGGATGTGGAGGGCTCGGGAGCGGCGAGCAGCGGACCCGCAAAGCGCGCACGCCATCACCTGGACGAAACCTACGGCGAGAGTGTGGCGAGCCAGGTCGCGGAGAATACCCGCGATATGCGGCCGGACTTTTCCGGGCGAAACTACGCGGTGATCGAAGTGACCGATCCACACACCAACGAAACGCACTACGTGGTGGACAGCTCCTTCAGTCACGCAGGCCCTCGGCCCGATCATTCGGAGCCGCACCTCGGCGGCTGGATGGAACGTCTCAATGAGGACCGACAGCTCCAGGGAAAGCAGCCCTACGACATTGTCCACATGTACACCGAGCGCGAACCCTGCGGGCATCCGAGCGAGTCAAAGGGGCACGCGGACTGCTCGGGTTACATCACGCACTACCTGCCCGAAAGCATGCCGATCGGATACGGCACCGGTTATCGAAAAGGCGAGACAACCGTGCCGTTCAACGATCCGCGTCCGGGCGTGAATACCCCGCAGCAGGCGTTGACCGCGGATGCCCAGCATCATGTGAACCGGGTCGCGGACATCCTCAAGGCATATGCGCTGCCGACGCCCGGCGCGCCGCAGCCGTGATGTGATGACTGCCATGACCAACCCAGCACCCGAACCGCAAGCCGTTTCCCCGGATGTCGCCTTGCGGAGAAGCCTGTTGTGGATCGACAAACCGCGCGAACGCACGGCTTGGCTGTGGATCGGCGGAGAGCCCGGCTCAGGGAAGACCGAGCTGCTGCGCACGGTCGCCGGGCGCACGGCGGACAGCGTGTTCGTGGACTGCGCCGGACGCTCGGTGGAGGAGATCGCACAGGAGCTGGCGGAGCGGTGCGGCGCCGCTCAACCGCATCGCTACGACACCGGGTTCGCGGAAGTGGTCCGGCACATCTCGCGGAATCACGTGGTGGTGCTGGCGAATACGCACGAGGCGGGCCGGCTGCGTACGTCGGTCGAACCGCAGCGTGTGGTGGCGCAGTTGGTCGATCTGCTGAAGCGCGGTCCGAAGCCGGGGGTGGCGCTCCGGCTGCTGGTCGAGGTCCATGACGCACCGGCCGCGGTCGCCGCGCACGCCGGCCGTCACCTCACCCTCGCCAGGACGACGGACGCCCCGTCGGCCGGCGAGCGCCCGGCCTCCGGAGCAGCCCGCGCCCTCGCTCTGGCCGAGGCACGGGACGTCCCGCTGCCCGTGTGGTCCCTGCTGTGCTCGGCGACCGGAGAGCCGCATACGGAGCGGCAGCTACGGGAACTCGTCGCGGCCGAGGACTCGACAGGAACCTGGTACAAGACCTACGACGATGACGCACTCGGCATGCGCGTCTCCCTCCGGCACGAATCGGTTGCCGCGGAATATCGCGAGGCCCTTTCGACGGAGACCGCCCGCACCATGCACGAGCGCCTCTATGACGCGCTCAGCGATGCAGCCGAAATCCGCGACAGCGTACGGAATTACGCGCGCACGGCGCTGCCCGGCCACGCGGCCGCCGCCGGCCGGTTCGATTCCTTGCTCGGCGATATGCGTCTGCTGGCGCAGGTGGATCACCGGGCGCTCTTCGAGGCTTTCGAGTCCGTGTATTTTCATCGCCCGGTTCCGCTGGACAGCCCGGCTTCCCGACTGCGTTTCCTGGCCGAGCGGGGCGCCTTGTCGAGTTCCCCCGGCGAATGGATCGCGCTGCTCCACCACTTCCTGATGGTGCAGGGAGGCGAAGGAACTGACGGCAGGGGTGGTCGCGATGCCGCCGCCGAGCTGTGGGAGGCGGCACCGCACTCACAGGTGCCCTGGCGCACCGTCTGGGCGGACGGAACGGCGCCCGGCACCCTGACAACCCGGCACCTCGTGCGTCGCCCCCATGTGCGCCGGCTCCAGGTGTCCGAGACACCCGCCGGAGAGATCGCTGCCGCGTGGGACCCTCAGGGCAACCTCCAGGCCTGGAGCATGGAACGGGGTGACCGGCTGCCGCCACCCCAGGAGGCGGTCGGCGTCGCGGGACAGGTCCTGGCGGACCAGGGACTCTCGGGCTGGCGACCGGCCGGCGCGGCGGAAGGAGCGGTGGACATCCCTCGTATGCCGCGCTTCGTACGCCGCGCGGCACGGCACGGAAACCGTGCGGTGATGGCGTCCGAGGACAGCGTCTTCGTCATCGACATCGCCCCTGAGGAATCCGCGCACCGGGCAGCGGGCGTGCTGAAGAACATGATCCGTACGACGACGCAACCCGGTACGGCCCCCTTCCCGCCGGAAGCGCTGCGGCCGACCGCGGCCTGGTACGCCTCGGTGTGGCCGGCCGGCACGGTCCGGCGCGTACCCGCCACCGCCCTCCCCGACGGCATCACACATGCGGAGACGCGCGCTTTCCTGACGGAGACCGGAATCCCTTTCCTACGGGGCAAGTTCCTCGAACTGTCGACCCTGGACCTGTCCACCGAGCACCTGGAAGAGACGGACTGGGACTCCCGCTCCCTGGAAAGCCCGGAAGACATGGTGGGCTCCTGCTACTGCCTCGGCGAATGGCAGGGGGCACGGCTGCTCCTGGACGGCAGCAGCGGAAGGGTCCTTCAGGACGGCGCCTCGGGCCTCACCGACGCGCTGGCCGCCACCAGTCTGCGGAACTTCGTGCTCATGGTCCGCCTCTACTACTGGTGGTTTGCCTCGGACTGGTCCGTGGACAACCTGGAACCGGACATCCAGGAGTGGCTTTCCACCGTCGACGCCGAGGCCTTCGCATCGGACTGCTGGCAACGGGTCTTCGGCGACGCCGACTTCTCGGACCGTGTCTAGCGTGCGGGCCCCCGCGGGCAACGGCCCATCCGGAAACTGCGGCCAATGACCAGCTCCGTTGAGACGACGCCGGCCCGCCACGGTGCTCCGTGGCGGGCCGGCGTCGTCAGTGGGGGCCGCGGTGGACCGCGAGGCCCGGCGGGAGTGCTACTCCCCCTGCCGCCCCGCGGCGATCTGCCGCGACATGATCGTCGTCAGCTCGTAGGCGGTGTGCGACGCGGCCACGCAGGTGATCTCCGCATGGTCGTACGCCGGAGCGACCTCCACGACGTCCGCCGAGACCAGGTTGCAGGAGGACAGCCCGCGCAGGATCTCCAGCAGCTCACGGGAGGTGAGGCCGCCGGCCTCGGGGGTGCCGGTGCCGGGCGCGTGCGCCGGGTCCAGCACATCGATGTCGATGGAGATGTACAGCGGACGGTCACCGATGCGCTGACGGAGCTGGTCGGCGACCTCGTCGACGCCGCGGCGCATGACATCCGCCGAGGTGACGATGCCGAAGCCCATCTTCTCGTCGTCGTCGAGGTCCTTCTTGCCGTAGAGGGGACCGCGGGTGCCGACGTGGGAGAGCGCGGAGGTGTCGAGGATGCCTTCCTCGACGGCGCGGCGGAACGGGGTGCCGTGGGTGTATTCGGCGCCGAAGTAGGTGTCCCAGGTGTCCAGGTGGGCGTCGAAGTGCAGCAGCGCGACCGGGCCGTGCTTCTTGGCGACGGAGCGCAGGAGGGGCAGGGCGATGGTGTGGTCGCCACCGAGGGTCATCATGCGGGCGCCGCCGGCGAGCAGATCGTCGGCCGCGGCCTCGACCGTCTCCACGGCCTCGTTGATGTTGAACGGGTTCGCGGCGATGTCACCGGCGTCGGCGACCTGCGCGAGCGCGAACGGGGACGCGTCCTGGGCCGGGTTGTACGGACGCAGCAGCCGGGACGCCTCACGGATGGCGTTGCCGCCGAAGCGGGCCCCTGGGCGGTAGGAGACGCCGGTGTCGAAGGGGACACCGACGACGGCCACATCGGCCCGGCCGCCGACCTCGTCGAGGCGGGGCAGGCGGGCGAACGTCGCGGGCCCGGCATAGCGCGGGACGCGGGAGGAGTCGACGGGGCCCACAGGCTCGTGGGATGCGCTGGCTGCGGTGGTCATGAGGCTGAGATTAGGGAGCGCCGGGCGGCGGGCCCATGGACATTTGCGCACCCGGGTCCGGGCACGTTCGACGATTTGGCCAGGGGCTCACAAGGGCGGTGACCAGGCAGGAGAGGGTGTCCGCAGCGCGGTGCCGCCGCTCCGGAATCCGCACCCCGGTGTCCGCGCTGCGGAACTCCCCCGCCCCGGAACAGGTGTACGGGCACAATGGGCGCTATGCCGATAGCCTCCGCAGCCACCGCCCCCTCGCGCGCCGAACTCGTCGATCATCTCGTACGGACCCGGATCGCCGGTGAGGTCGCCACCCCCCGCGAGAACAACCTCTCCCACTACCGCAGGCTCGCCAACGGCGACCGCCACTACTGGTTCGGCCTGGAATTCGGCGACCGGTGGGTGGACGAGCAGGATGTGCTGGCCGTGATGGCGGAGCGCTGCGGGGTCATCGACGACCCGCACCACCGGCAGGGGCAGGACACCATCGACCCGGAGCTGACGGTCGACGCGCTGGACCGGGCGGCCGCGGTGCTGCGCAAGGCGGCCGCCGGGCAGCACCGGGTGCTGTTCGCGACCGGCCACCCGGGCGGGCTGCTCGATGTGCACCGGGCGACGGCCGAGGCCCTGCGGGCCCAGGGCTGCGAGATCGTCGTCATCCCGGACGGGCTGCACGCGGATGACGGCATGGTCTTCCAGTTCGGCGACGTGGCGATGCTGGAGCGCGGCGCAACGCTCTGGCACACCCACTCCCCCGAGCCGATGGCCGCCGTCCTGGACGGCCTGGAGCGGGCGGGTCAGCCACTGCCCGACCTGGTGATGGCCGACCACGGCTGGGCAGGCTGCGCGGGCCAGCGCGGCATCGACGCGGTCGGCTTCGCGGACTGCAACGACCCGGCCCTCTTCCTGGCCGAGTCCGAGGGCACCCTCCAGGTGACCATCCCCCTCGACGACCACGTCCTCAGCCCGCGCCATTACGACCCGCTGACCGCTTATCTGCTGGATGCGGCGGGGCTGGCTGAGGGTCCGGCCTGACCGATCAGCCGCTCCTGACGACGGAGACACGGCGGCGGTGGTAGGCGTACGCGAGGATGAGGACCAGCGGGCCCCAGACGGTCATCAGACCGCTGACCGTCATGGCCAGGACGTTCCAGCCGGGGGCGTACGGCCAGGCTTCCGGCCCGAAGGTGAGCGCGTTGTACAGCCAGACGCCGAGGATCGCGGTGAGGACGAGGCCTCCGGCCGTGGCGGGGACGAGCACGGCGGCGGGCGGGATGCGTTTGCCGCGGAGTCGGGGGACCCAGGCGGGGACCCGCTCACCCCAGCCGCGTACCAGGCCGAAGCTGAGGAGTGCGGCGAGCTCGGAGACGACACTGAGCGCGACGACGTACGCGATGTGGCCCACGGTGGGCGACATCGGCTCGCCGCCCATGCCGTGGCCGATGACCGGCAGGCGCCAGACGCACACGGGAAGCGCGACGAGCGGGATGGCATGGGCCACGCGGTTGGCCCAGGCTGGGACAGGGAACTCGGTCTCGGTTGTGTTCACGGATGCAGCGTGGCCGAACCGTCCACAGGCGGGCATCACACCGGCCGGCGATCCAGCTCCGCCGCGCGGGTGAGGGCGACATCGTCCTCTCCTACCGGTTCCCCCCAGGAGCCGTCCGGCCGATCAGTGACCAGCACCTCGGAACGCCCAGGAGCAGCTGTCGCGCGCCATGATTCAGCGCATGAGCGAGTACTCCTGGCCTTCCGAAAACGGCAGGTGCCAAGCAGCCGGTGCCGCCGCGGCCTGGACTGAGACGGTTCGCTCTCTGCCTGTCGGCACCCCGATCACCGGTGAGGTCACCGGTAGACAGCCCTTCGGCGCCTTCCTCTCCATTGACGGTCGCTCTGAAGCCGTTGGCCTCGCCAGAGTCGACAGGATGCCTAGGTGTAGGGAACTGCCGACCGTGGGACAGCTCGTCACCGGCGAGGTGGTCTGGCACGCAGCGCACCATCACCAGGTGGGCATCGTGCTCCGCGAGTGGGCCGAGCACGAGGATCTGCTCCCTCGGTTCGTGGAGCGCGTCGGTCAGGTTGTCACCGGACGTGTCACGAAGATCGCGCCGATCGGATTCTTCGTGCGCATCGCCGACTGCGTGGAGGGGCTCGTTCCGCTCACCGGGCCGGCCGCGGACCTTTCGAAAATTGTCCGCGAGAACCAGGACATATCGGTGCGAATAATCGCCATCGACCTTGAACGGACCCGAGTTCTCCTGTCAGCAGAAGGCGCCGCCTAGGACCTGCCCGCCCGCCAACCGGCGCATGGAGAAAGGGCGCAAACGGTCAACTGCCGTAAGGCGGGAAGAAGAGCAGCCGCACCGCCAGCGCCAGGAGCATGGCGAGGGGCGGCACATACCACCAGGGCCGCAGCCTTCTCGTTTTGACGAAGGGAAGGGTGAGGGCGAGGCAGAGGATGGCCCAGCCGATGCCGAGGTTACTGAGGAGCGCGAACTCCTGAGCTGCATCGAATTCGACAGCGTCGTCGCCGCGGGGCATGAGCTGGACCAGTGTGACGAAGGCCAGCGGCGCCTCGATCGCGGGCAGCAGGAAAGCCCCCAAAACTGTGCCGATGCGCAGCCCGCCACGTGGGCTTCGAGGGCGGGTGGGCGTCGTCACTTTCCTAGTGCTTCTTTCGCTTGGCCAACATGTTCGTCGAATTGACGACCGTACCGTTGTGCCCCTTCACTCTGATAGTAGGGACCGCCGTTATAGCGGGCGGCAAGCTCCTGCATCTGCTCGCGGGTCATCTTTTCGGGCGCGACGTCGGCAAAGCCGCTCTCGGCCTTGAGCTGCGCCAAATACTCCGAGGCGATGTAGACGTTCTGGGCCGGATCCTTGAGCGCACCGGTGACCTCGTCGCGCTGTTGGTCGCTGAGATTCTCCGGGTCGTATCCGAGGACCTCTGCTGCTCGCCGGACCTGGATGGACATCGGGCCCAGCGAGGTCATGTCCTGGTCCCCGGTGAAGGGCAGGTGACGACGTGCCCAGGGGAAAGCATCATCGGTCCAGCTCGGGTCACCTTCCACCTCCTTCCAGGCGATGCCGGCGACCATCTCCGGAGGCAACCCCGAGTCACGGGCTGCGTTGCGCAGCAGATGCTTGTTGGTGGAGATGTACTCCCGTCGCTCATCGTCGGAGTCGCTGGGCAGCCAGTGGTAGTTACCGTCCGCCGCAAGACCGGCCGTCTTCAACTTGATGCGCAACAGCGCAGGTGAGATCGCCACGTCTGGACCGACCTTGGGAATGGAGTCCGTCTTGGCGCCTGTACCGAACAATTGGGCAAGCGGGTCATGTGCCGCATCCTTCGTCTCACGGCGCAAAGCGTCGACACCACCTTGGAGTTGCGTGGCGTCGACGAAGTCGCCGCCACGGAAGTCCGGCAAGGAGTGAAAGGCGACACGGATCTCGGCCAGGCAGTCCTTGCGTGCCTCGCCCTCGACGCGCAGGGCATCGGCATAGTGATCGCTGGTTGCGTTGTAGTAGCGCTCTGCCTCCTCGCGAATCTCGTCCGGGTCGGCGAAGAACTCTGCAGCCCAGTCCCAGAACCCCGTAGTTGCCCGCAAGTCCTCCCATTGCCGCATGGGTTCGGCTGCCTGTGCGGTGGAAGTGATCGGAATGCCTTCACGTGAGATGACTTCGGCCAAGCGCGACTCCGTCGATTGCCCTTCTTCGAAGTGGTGCTTGGCACGGGCCACAGCCTTCGCATAGGCGTAGAGCGCATTGCGAACCCGCCGGAAGGCGGCAGAGAGGTGCTCGCCCAGAGCCATGGCTTCCTTCAGACGAGCGGTGTACTGCTCGCGTCCCTCGCCCTGCCAGTCGAGACGGCCGGCCTTGCGGAAGTCGTCCTCGCACGAGTCGAGCAGGGAGTGCAGCCTCCGGTACTCGTCGCCTGTCTGCTCGATGAGCGGAGGGTTGCACAGCTCCAGAAAATCCACATCGGATCGATAGGCCACAGCACTCACCGGTCCTCGGGGGCTACGTAGCGGCCCTTGCTGAGGATCTCGTCCATTCCTCGCTGAGCGTCCGCGTCGGCATGCACGAGGGCATTCCCCGTAGCGTGCAACTTCGTGGACAGCGCGGACACCAGAGTGACCATGTCTGCGTACTGGTCCTGTGTGTAGCGCGCGAACTCCTCCACAGCCTGCGCCACGTCTGGATGCGAGCGCGGGACGCGGCACTGAGTCGCGTTTTCCCCGTCCATGCGCCCCGCGTTCAGCAGCCCGGAAAGCTCGATGAGCAGGTTGGAGCTGCCGTCGATGGAGGCGGCATCCGCAGAGAAGCCGCCAGATCCCCCGTTCATGACCCTCCAAGCGTAAAAGATCATCTTGTCATGATCCGGCAGTGTGCCGCGGTAGATGGTGGCGGACGGCTGCCCAAGAGGGCGCATGACTATGGCTGTTCGGGATACATGAAGGCGCCGTGAATGCGGCGTTTCCACCGGACTGTGGACGACACGTGGACGGCGAGCGTCCTCGCTTCGGCATGCAGAGGCCCCGTCCACCCCGCCACGGAGGACAGCACACGGACGGGCCCGGTTCCGTCCGTCACACGGCCCAGGAGTCGGCCGGGTCATCCAGCCACGCCCGCTGCCTCTCCGCGGTGACGGTGAGACCGAACCGGGTGTGGTCCGGCTCGCCCCGGTCGGCCCACCATCGGTGAGCCGCCTCCACTTCGTCCCACAGGCGACGCGGGAGCAACGACCCCGCAGGGCGGGAGCGGGCCGCGTACACGAACGTCCCGCTCGTCACCGGGCAGGAACAGCGTCGCGGATCGGCCCTGAACGTCTCCGCCCGTATCGGGCGCCAGGGCTCCCGCTTCGAGGAGGGACCGCGCCAGCTCGTCACCGGCGCGGTGCCCCTGCTGAGAGTGGAACCTCACTTGCGGTGCGTCCCGTCGCCGGGCGGCATGTCACCGTCCGGGGGCGGCGGCTGAGGCGGCGTCCAGGGCTGTCCAGGGTGCCCGTCCCCGCCGTCTTCTCCGCCGCCCTGCTGCCCTGCTGCCCTGCTGCCCGCCATCGGCAGCGGTGATGATCTGCATGCGCATCCCGTGCACCTCTCCTTCATTCAGTGACCGGCTCAGTCACGCACCTCGGCTCTCCGTGACGCGATGCACGTCCCGCAGCGCCGCACTCAACTGCGCGCCAAGAAAATGAAGTTGAGGTCGTAGATGTTGAGCGCCTGCGAAGGGGGTTGATCAGGCCGTCCAGCTGGTCCTGGCGGAGTTCTTCAAGGTAGGGCTGGCCTGTCAGTTCCGTCACCGGCACCGAAAGGGAACGGGCCAACGCCCCGAGCACCGAAGGGCTTGCGGGCAGGACTCCTTGCTCCACTTTGGTCAACGTGCTGTACGAGACGTGTGCAAGGTCGGCCAGCTCGCGTTGGGTCAGGCGTCGGACCTTGCGCGTGTGCGCGATGCGTGCGCCCGTGTGGTCATCGTGCAGTGAAGGCATACCGCTCTCCCGTCCCTCGCAGCCATGCGGAACGGTACCTGCGCGGGGAAGACCGGTGAACTCTCTCCGCTCCTGATACACGGGGTTCACGGCAGAAGGCTGTGGTGGGATGGCGTGATGAATCGTCCCGTGCTTTACCTGTTCGGTTCCGCAGCCCCGCCCGTCCAGCAGGTCGCCGAAGTGGCGGGCAGCGCACGCACAATGGGATGTGACGTGTGCATCGGCCTGACGCCTACGGCGGCCCGTTGGCTCGACGGCGAGGTGCCGCTGCTGGAAGAGCTGACGGGGCACCCGGTGCGGTCCGAGTACAAGCAACCGGCCGACCCTGATGTGTGGCCGCCGGCCGACGTCATCGTGTTCGCACCGGTCACCTTCCATTCCCTCAACGCCTGGGCGCTCGGATTGACGCACCACTTTGTGGTCGGGGTGGTTGCCGAGGGCATCGGCAAGGGCATTCCCACGGTCGCGATGCCCTGCGTGAACACCGCATATGTGCAGCATCCGCAGTTCGACCGGTCAGTGGCGACACTGCGCGGCGCGGGCGTGTCGGTGTTGTACGGGCCCGGCGGCTTCGAACCCAACGAGCCGGGCAAGGGGCGGCCAGAGGGCTATCCGTGGCAACTGGCGATGGCTGAAGCGATGCGGATCGTCCGCGTCACGCCGGAACGGTAGCGGGAACCAGGTCGCGGCGACGGGGGTCAGGGGGCCTCGGGCAAGGGGCACCCGAGGGCGAACCACGCAATGCCCCGGCGCCGACCCACCGCCTAATCCCGCGGCACCCGGATAACCCCCTCCTGGATCACCGACACCGCCAACTGCCCGTCCGCCGTGAAGATGCGGCCCTTGCCAAGGCCCCGGCCGCCCTGGGCGGTGGGGGATTCCTGGTCGTACAGGAGCCACTCGTCGGCGCGCAGCGGGCGGTGGAACCACATCGCGTGGTCCAGGCTCGCGCCGACCACATCGCCGACCGCCCAGCCGCCCCGGCCGTGCGCGAGCAGGACCGAGTCCAGCAGGGTCATGTCCGAGACGTAGGTGACCAGGCAGATGTCCAGCAGGGGGCGGGGGATCCCACAGTCGTCGTCGAGTTTGCCCTGGGTGCGGAACCAGACCTGGGACCTGGGGTCGCGGGCCTCGCCGACGGTGGCGTAGGGCGGCTCGTCCACGTACCGCAGGTCGATCGCGGCGCGGGACTCCAGCAGCCGCTCGGCGACGCCGGGGGCGAGGAACCGTTCGGCGTGGCGGGGCAGCATCTCGGCGGCGGTGGGCAGTTCCAGCGGGTCCGGCGCCGGTGGCATCGGCTCCTGGTGTTCCAGCCCGTCCTCGGCCGCCTGGAAGGAGGCGGAGAGGTGGAAGATCGGCTGGCCGTGCTGGACGGCGACGACCCGGCGGGTGGTGAAGGAGCGGCCGTCGCGGATCCGGTCGACGGTGTAGACGATGGGTGCGCCGGGGTCCCCCGGGCGCAGGAAGTACGCGTGCAGGGAGTGTGGGACGGGGTCTCCCCTGCGGAGCTGAGAGCTTGGGGAACGGTCGGCGGGGACCGTGCGCCCGGCCGCGACCAGGGCCTGGGCGGCGACCTGGCCGCCGAAGACCCGGGGCACGACCGAGGCGCGGCTCTCGCCCCGGAAGATGTCCTGCTCGATCCGCTCCAGTGCGAGCAGGTCGAGCAGGGACCGGAGTGCGTCGTTCACGTGCGCGGGGCCCTTACGGCCTAGAGGCCCATGGACTTGGCGATGATGGACTTCATGACCTCGCTGGTGCCGCCGTAGATGCGGTTGACGCGGTTGTCGGCGTACAGGCGGGCGATGGGGTACTCGTTCATGAAGCCGTAGCCGCCGTGCAGCTGGAGGCAGCGGTCGATCACGCGGTGCGCGACCTCGGTGCAGAACAGCTTGGCGGAGGCGGCCTCGGCCGGGGTCAGCTCGCCGGCGTCCAGGGCTTCGAGCGCGCGGTCGGCGACGGCCTCGGCGGCGTCCACCTCGGCCTGGCAGGCGGCCAGTTCGAACTTGGTGTTCTGGAAGGTGGAGACGGTCTTGCCGAAGATCGTGCGCTCCTGCACGTACTCCTTGGCGAACCGGACGGCGGCCTTGGCCTGGGCGTAGGCGCCGAAGGCGATGCCCCAGCGCTCGGAGGCGAGGTTCAGGCCCAGGTAGGCGAAGCCCTTGTTCTCCTCGCCCAGCAGGTCCTCGACCGGGACCTTGACGTCGACGAACGCCAGCTCGGCGGTGTCGGAGATCTTCAGGCCGAGCTTGTCCAGCTTGCGGCCGACGGAGTAACCCGCGGACTTGGCGTCCACGGCGAAGAGCGAGATGCCGAAGCGGCGGTCGTCCTCGCGGGGCGCTGCGGTGCGGGCGCAGACGATCACGCGGTCGGCGTGCACACCGCCGGTGATGAAGGTCTTGGCGCCGTTGAGGACGTAGTGCGTGCCGTCGTCCGACAGCTTCGCGGTGGACTTCATGCCGGCGAGGTCGGAGCCGGTGCCCGGCTCGGTCATCGCGAGCGCCCACATCTCCTCGCCGCTGACGAACTTCGGCAGGAAGCGCTTCTTCTGCTCGTCGGTGGCGAGCATCTGGATGTACGGCAGACCCAGCAGCACGTGCACGCCGGAGCCGCCGAAGGAGACGCCCGCGCGGGAGGTCTCCTCGTACATCACGGCCTCGAACTTGTGCGAGTCGATGCCGGCGCCGCCGTACTCCTCGGGGACCCGGATACCGAAGACACCCAGCTCACCGAGCTTGTAGTAGAAGTCGCGCGGGGCCTGGCCGGCGGCGAGCCACTCGTCGTGGACCGGGACGACCTCGGCCTCGATGAAGGCGCGTATGGTCTCGCGAAACGCCTCGTGATCCTCGTTGAACACCGTACGGCGCATTGCTACGTCGCCTCCTCCAGGTCGCCGGTCCAAGCGCATGGCTAAGCGCTTGCTCAGCGAAAGCTACCGGCCAGTTACCTAAGCTGTCCAGAGGTCAACGAAAATCCGTGCGGGCGGAGGGTCTGCACCTAGGCGCCCGACACGGAGGGCCCACCCCTAGATGAATGAGTCCGATGTTTGTGCTGGCCGCGACCATGGCGAAGGGCGCCCGTTGACTCGTGTGTGACTACCAGTCTGGACGCCCTTCTGGCGGCACTGTACGTGTTCATCGACGACCACGTGGCCCCTTGTCGCCGGATCGGGCGACCCCCGAAACTGACGGACGCCGA